>NZ_JBEXKC010000177.1:0-5432 GCF_040609475.1 Streptomyces sp. NPDC004667
CGGTCACGGCCGCGCGGCCCCCGCGGCGCGGCGTTCGCGGGCCGGTACGGAACGTGCGGATCGGCATCGTCGGTCCCCCTCCGTGATCGGGCACCCTGCCCGGCGCAGTATCGGCCGACGGGACTCCCCGCACCAGCCCCACCCGCACCACCCGCCTCCGCCCTGGCCGGAACCCGCCGGTCACCGCCGCCCGGCCGGGCCGGGTGGCCGCCCCGGCGGGCTCAGGGCCGGGCCGGGCCCGGGCTCAGGGGCGGGCCCGGCTCAGCACCAGGGGACACGGGTGTAGTTGTGCACGTAGCGGGCCGAGACCCAGCCCGGCTTGCCGTGCAGCCGGTACCAGATGTCGTTGCCCTCCACCCACGCGCCCTGGATCTGGCAGGAGAGCCGGACCTTCTGCCAGGGGTCGAGGGTGCCGACCACGTGGGAGTGCGTGCTCGCGTGGGCCCTGACCTTGATCCCGGAGGTGCTGACCACGAGCCCCTCGGCCGGCGACGACGTCGCCAGCGCGTTCCCGGCGAAGAGGGCGACGGCGGCGGCCGCCGCCGGACCCGCCCACGCGATCCTCCTGAACATGCGCATCCGCGCCTCCCCATCTCGACGGCCGACGTGCCGCGCACCGAGCGCGGCACCTGCCTCGACCCTGCGCCGCCGTGACCCGTACGTCCGTACGGCGCACCGCACGGTCGCCCGATCGGCGGAGGGCCGGACCCGGTGATATGAGTGGGGGATGGCTCTGTCCGATTCCCCCGACGACCGGACCCGGCACGGCCGCGCGCAGCGCAAGCGGCTGCCGCGCTCGGCGCACGACCGGGTGCCGACGGCCGACGAGCGGCCGGACCCGGTCGCCGTGCTCGCGGCGCAGGGCGCCGGCCGGCTGCCGGAACTGCTGCCCCTGCGGTACGCCCGGATGGCGGCGGGCCCCTTCCCGTTCCTGCGCGGCGCGGCGGCCGTGATGGCCGCCGACCTGGCGACGACTGCGGACAGCGGCCTGCGGGTGCAGCTGTGCGGGGACGCCCACCTGCTGAACTTCGGGCTGTACGCCTCGCCCGAGCGCGCGCTGCTCTTCGATCTGAACGACTTCGACGAGACGCTCCCCGGACCGTTCGAGTGGGACGTCAAACGGCTGGCGGCGAGCGTGGCCGTGGCCGCCCGCGCGAACGGCCACGACGACACGGCCGCGCTGGCCGCCGCCGAGGCGTCCGCCGCCGCCTACCGGCGGAACATGCGCCGCCTCGCCGGGCTCGGGGAACTCGCCGTCTGGTACGAGCGGGTGGACACCGCGCAGGTGCTGCCCCTGGTGCGGCGCCGGCACCGCGAACGGGTCGCGGCCGGCCTGGAGCGCGCCCGCCGCCGGACCAGTCTGCAGGCCCTGGACAAGCTGACGGACGTCGTGGACGGGCGGCCCCGGATCCGCTACGCACCGCCCCTGCTGGAGCCGGTGGACGATCTGGACGACGCGACCGTGCGGAGCGTGTTCTCCGACTACCGGGAGTCCCTGCCCGAGGAGCGGCGCCTGCTGCTGGACCGGTTCGCGGTGGTGGACGTGGCACAGAAGGTGGTGGGCGTCGGCAGTGTCGGAACCCGCTGCTTCGTGGTGCTGCTCGCCGGCCGGGACGCCGGTGATCCGCTGTTCCTCCAGATCAAGGAGGCCGGTCCGTCCGTGCTGGAGCCCCACGCCGGGGCGTCCGCGCACCGGCACGCGGGCCACCGGGTGGTGGCCGGACAGCGGCTGATGCAGGCGGCGGCGGACATCTTCCTCGGCTGGGCCACCGGTCCCGGGGGCCGGCACTTCTACTGGCGCCAGCTGCGCGACATGAAGGGGTCCGCCGACGTCGCCGCCATGGACCCCGTGCTGATGCAGGAGTACGCGGCGCTGTGCGGCCGGACCCTGGCCCGCGCCCACGCCCGGACCGGCGACCGCATCGCGATCGCGGGCTACCTGGGCACCGGGGACATCTTCGACCGGGCCGTCGCCCGCTTCGCGCTGGCCTACGCGGACCTGACCCTCGCCGACCACGCCGCGCTCACGGCCGCCCTGACCGACACCCCCACACCCTCCCACGCCGCCCGCCCGTCCCCGAAGGCCTCGGGATGACCCGCCGGGAGGACGCTCACACGCCGTGACGCCCCGGTGACGCTCCGGTCACGCACGGTCGGCAGACTGCGGGTCAGCCGACAGTGAGAGGGGACCGGCCGTGCCCGTCAGCCCCACCTTCCCGGGTGTGTACATCAACGAGGTCAAGAGCGCCGTGCACACCATCACCGGTGTGCCGACGTCCGTGACCGCCTTCGCCGGGGCGGCCGTGCGCGGCCCGACCGACCGGCCGGTGCACATCACGAGCTTCGCCGACTACCAGCGGCTGTTCGGCGGGGTCGTCCCGCGCAGTCCGCTCGGGTACGCCGTCTACCAGTACTACGCCAACGGCGGGAGCGAGGCGGAGATCGTCCGGCTGGTCCATACCGGGGACGGCGACGACACGAAGAACGCCAAGGCCTCCGTCCTCACCCTCGCGGGTTCGCGCCCGGTCACGCTCCTCGCGCGGGGCGAGGGCCTGTGGGGGGACTCCCTCTACGCGCGGGTCGACCACGACACCAGCGAGACGCCCGCGGCCGGCGCCCCCCGCACCCTGTACAACCTCACGGTCCTCGACAAGGGGACCGGGACGGTCGAGCGCCACCTCAACATCAGCTCCCACCCCGACGACGCCAACTCCCTCGACAAGGCCTTGAGTTCGTCCGCGCTCCTCACCGTACCGGCCACGAACCCGGTCCTCGACGTGGTCCCCGCCGCACACGAGGCGATCACCCCCGCCGACCCCAGCCAGGACCCCTTCGACGAGGCCAAGCCCGCCCGCCACACGAAGGCCGCGGGCGGCGCGGACGGCTCCGCGCCCGGCCTGTCCGACTACCAGGGCGGCACGACCGGGCAGGCCGCGAAAACGGGCCTCTACCAGCTCCTGAAGGCCGACATCTTCAACCTGCTCTGCCTGCCCGGGGCCCCGCAGTCCGCGCTCGCGCCCGCCGCGGCCCTGTGCGCGGACCGGCGCGCGATCCTGATCGTCGATCCACCCGCCTCCTGGACGGGCATCGAGGCCGCCGTCAACGGGATGACCACTCCCCCTGTGACGGGCGACGCGGCGAAGAACGCCGTCGTCTACTTCCCGCCTCTGGTCATTCCCGACCCGGCGGCGGGCGGGGTCCCCACGACGGTCCCGCCGTGCGGCACGGTGGCGGGCGTCATGGCCCGCACCGACGTGCAGCGCGGCGTGTGGAAGGCCCCGGCCGGCACCGACGCCTCCCTCGCCGGGGTGACCGGGCCCGCGCTGGCCATGACCGACCTGGAGAACGGGCGGCTCAACCAGCTCGGGGTGAACTGCCTGCGGTCCTTCCCCGTACTCGGCCCGCTGGTGTGGGGCGCGCGGACGCTGCGCGGCGCCGACCGGCTGGCCGACGAGTGGAAGTACCTGCCGGTGCGGCGGTTGGCACTATTCGTGGAGGAGAGCCTCTACCGCGGCACCCAGTGGGTGGTCTTCGAGCCGAACGACGAACCTCTGTGGGCCTCGATCCGGCTGAACGTGGGCGCGTTCATGAACGGCCTGTTCCGGCAGGGGGCGTTGCAGGGCGCGACGGCCCGGGAGGCCTACCTCGTCAAGTGCGACCGCGAGAACAACCCGCAGAACGACATCGACCGGGGCATCGTCAACATCGTCGTCGGCTTCGCGCCACTCAAACCGGCCGAGTTCGTGATCATCCACATCGAGCAGCTCGCCGGGCAGCTGCAGGTCTGAGGAGCGAGACGATGGCAACCACCGCGCGGGTCGACCCGCTCAAGAACTTCCGTTTCCGGGTCCGTTACAGCGACAGCACCGTGCCGTTCATCGGGGTCCACAAGGTGTCCGGGATGAAGCGGACCGTGGAGGTGGTCAAGCACCGCGACGGCGGCGCCCCCACCAACAGCTCCAAACTGCCGGGGCGGGTGGAGTTCGACCCGATCGTCCTCGAACGCGGGGTCACCGTGAACGCCCTCGAATTCGAGAAGTGGGCGAACAAGACCTGGAGTTACGCCAACGCGGCGGGCGGGCGGGAGACCTCCCTCAAGGACTTCCGGCGCGACCTGGTCATCGACGTCCACGACGAGACCGGCCAGAAGGTGCTCTCCTACCACGTGTTCAACTGCTGGGTGTCGGAGTACCAGCCCTTCTCGGACCTCGACGCGAACGCGAACGCGGTGCTCGTCCAGCACATCCGCCTGGAGAACGAGGGGTGGGTGCGGGACATCGCCCTGCCGCCCGCCGCCGAGGTCTCCTTCGACGACCCGGCGGTGTGAGGAGTGGCCGCACTCACTCGGGAACGGCTCCTGCGCGGCTGGGAGGAGGGTCTGGGGCAGGGGCGGGTGGCGCGCGCGGTGGCGCTCGCCGCCGCCGCGGGCGGGCACTCCTTCGAGGAGGCCTGCGACCTGCCGCTCGGCGCGCGCGACGCGCTGCTCGTGGCGCTGCGGGGCGCGTGCTTCCGAGGCGACGTGCAGGCCCTGGCCGACTGTCCCGCCTGCGGGGAGGAACTCGAAGTGGCCGTGCCGCTCTCGGACCTGCGCCCTCGCGGGGAGGCGGCACGGGGCGAGGTCACCGTCCGGGGGCACCGCGTCCGGTTCCGGGCGCTGACGAGCCGGGACGTGCTGGCGGTGGAGGCGGCCGGCCCGGCGTGCCCCGGGGCGCGGCGGGATCTGGTCACCCGGTGCGTGCTCGCCGTGGACGGGGAAGCGGTGGACGGGGAGGCCGTGGGCGAAGGGGCCGGGGGTGACGGGGCCGTGGGTGACGGGGCCGTGGGTGACGGGGCCGTGGGTGAAAGGGCCATGGGTGTGCCGGTCGACGAGGTGCTCGACGCCGTCGCCGCCGCGCTGCCCTCCGTGGATCCGGGGGCGGACATCCGGCTCGACCTGACCTGCGCCCTCTGCGGGCACGGCTGGGCCGCCCCGTTCGACGTCGCGGCGCACCTCTGGGCCGATGTCGACGCGTGCGCGCGGGGTCTGCTGGCCGACGTACACGCCCTGGCCCGGGCGTACGGGTGGCGCGAGGAGGAGGTCCTCGCGCTCAGTGCGGCGCGGCGCCGGTTCTACCTGGAGGCGGTCGGGGCATGAGCGACTTCGTCGACCGCGTCCTGGGGCTGCCCGATCCGTCGGCGGTCCGGCCCCGGCTCCGCTCGTTCTTCGACCTGCCTCCGGTGCTCGACCCGCCGCCGCCCGGTACGGGGTCCGGGGAAGAGGCGGAGGCCGGAGCCCGCCCGCCGTCGGCCGCGCACCCGACCGCGGCCGCCCGAGCGGCGCGCACGGCGCCGGGTCCGGCCGCCCCCTCGGCGCCCTTCCACGCCCCGGCCCCGTACATTCCCGCCGCGCCCGTGACCGGCGCCCGCGGCCGGGGCGGCCCCCTCGGCCCCGG
>NZ_JBEXKC010000178.1:0-5430 GCF_040609475.1 Streptomyces sp. NPDC004667
GACCAGGTGCCCGCGCCCGGCCAGCAGCCGGGCGCAGGTCAGCTCGGCGATTCCGAGCCCGCCGATCTCGACGGCACCGCTCATCCCTGGAGGTCCAGCACGGCCAGCAGGGTTTCGGTCTCCCGCTGCTGGCTGACCGCCATTCTGCGGACGGCCGGGTCGCCGAGGGTGCGGATGCCGCGCAGGGTCTCGATGGCGGCGACGGCGGCCGCCCGGGTGGCCTGTCCGTCGGCGAGGGCCGCGGGCAGTGGCGGCGCCCCCTCGGCCGGGGCCGCGAAGGCGACGGGCAGGGTGAAGGGCGGGGCGACCCCGTGGGCGGCGAGGGCGTGGTTGATCTCGTGCAGGTTGGTCATGGTCTTGCGCGCCCCCTCGATGAGCACGCCGCCGGCCTTGTCCCCGAGGGCGAACGTGGTGCGCAGGGCACCCAGCAGGACGGCGTAGTACTGGTCGCTGAGTTCGAGCATCCGCGTCACCAGCTCGGTCCCGGTGCTCGGCCCGAGCGTCCGGAGGTACTGTTCCGGCTGGAGCCCCGCGAGGTGGTCCTTGACGGCGGTGAAGCGGCGGAAGTGGTCCCCGCCCTCGTCGATGATGAGCTTGATCAGGTGGGCCAGCCGCTCGCTCTCGGGGAAGAGGTCGGGTCGGCGCCGGAGGGTCTCGTGCAGCTCCACGTACATGCCGTCGATGCCCGTGCCGACCTGTTGGCTCGGGGCCTCCACGTCGATGAACCACTGGAGTTGTTCGGGGGTGAGCGGACGCAGCTCGAAGGGGTGCGGACCGTCCCGCTCGATGACGGCCGCCCGGCCGATGACGGGGGGCTCGCCGAGCGTGCCGAGCGCCTCGTTCACCCAGCGCAGGTGCCGCATCTCGTCGACGGCGACGGAGAACACCTCGTTGGCCGCGGCGTGGATCCGGCCGGTCAGCGACTGGGCGTCGGCCGGCCGTTCCAGGGGCGCGGCCAGCGAGTAGTGCGCATAGAGGTACTCCACGCACAGGGCGTGTTCCACGGTGGCCAGCCGCTTCAGTTCCTCGATCACCCGCGGGCGGGTGAGCTCCGGGATCTCTGGCGCGGCCGGGTTGCCGAGGGCATCGTCCTCGCGGTCGTTGAGGACCGGGGGCAGGACGCTCCACTCGTTGATCATCCGCACATAGCCGTACTCCTTCGGCCGCCGCGCCGCTTCCGTGTCATCGTCGGGCACGGGTGCCCGGTTCGCGCGCAGGAAGTTCATCTTCGGGACGGTGCCGTCGGCGTTGCTGGTGACGTCGGGCTTCGACGCGGCCCAGTAGAAGCAGCCGCAGTCGCGGAAGTCGTACTGCCAGGGCGCGCACAGGCTGCGGGTCAGGTCTCCCGGTTGGTAGGCCTCGGGATCGATCACCCCGTTCTCGTCCAGATAGCGGGCGCGGTCGCCGACGAGGACGGCGAACAGGAACCGGCCGTCGGGCGCCCGCCGGACCAGGCTCCGGTTCTGCAGGCGCAGGGTGTTCAGGTTGCCCACGAGGGCCGCGCCGGGCACGGAGACACCGGGATCGCGTACGAGCAGCAGGACGGCGATCCGCCCCGGCAGCAGGTCGCGGACGGGTCGCATGACGTCGGGGCCGAGACGGTCGCGGCAGTCGACCGGTACGAGGTCCGCCTCGACCTGGTCCACCCTGGTCCGGCCGCAGATCGCGCCGATGAAAACGGAGTCGGCGGTCATGTCCGCGGTGGTGAGCCCCTGTTGCTCGGCGACGCCCCCGGTCACCGCCTGCACGCGGGAGCCGTCGTCCTCGCGGTGGAAGTCGACCAGCAGTCCGGGGAAGAAGGCCTTGTCCAGATTGCGCTGGTCGAACTCCAGGCCCGGGAAGCAGTTGTCCACCCCGCTCTCCGGGCGGGTGTTGGAGGGGTTGCCGCGTACGACGTGGTCGGCCCGGGCGGTGAGGTTGCGGGGGAAGATCTTCCCGGTGGGAGTCGGCAGGTCGGGCATGGGCGGGCTCCTTCGGACCTTCAGACGGTACTGGCACTGCTCGTGAGCGGGGCCGCCGCGGACCGCTGCTGGAAGAACTCGGGTGCGGCCTGGCCGAGTTCGACGTAGGCGCGCAGGCAGAAGGCCAGCCAGCCGCGGATGTAGTCGCAGCCGGGGCGGCCCCGTCGGCTGACCTCGTGGTAGCAGCCGCCGCCGCACAGGTAGCGGGCCCAGCAGGACCGGCAGGGCCCCTGCCGGTCCACGTGGCGTTCGGCCAGGTGCCGCTGCCGGGCGGCGGTGTCGGGTCCGGCGGCGAGCGAGCCCATGGCGAAGGCGGGGTCGTCGACCAGCCGGTGGCAGGCGTAGAGGCCCCCTTCCGCGGAGGCACTGAGATAGCCGGCGCCGGCCCCGCAGGGGTAGGGGCGGTGGGCGCCCCGGTGGACCTGCTCCATGGCGGTCTGGAAGTTGCCGAAGGGGTAGGGGCGTCCGGCCGACAGCTCCGCGAGGGCCCGTTCACCGCATGCGGTCATCTGCTGCAGGAAGCCCGCGAAGGCCTCGGTGGTGATCTCGTACGCGGGGTCGGGGGCGCTGACCACCGCCCCGAAGCCGATCTCGTCGAAGCCCAGCCCGATGCCGTGCTCCAGCACGTCCAGGAGGCCCGCGGTGTACGGGGTGACGCTGACGCGCGCGGAGAGGTGACGGGGGCGGCCGTGGCGGGCGAGCGTGTCGAGCCCGGCCCGCAGCCGGTCGTACGCGCTGGCTCCGCCGGGCGCCTTGCGCAAGGCGTCGTGGCCGGCCCGGTCGCCGTCCAGGCTGACCGTCACGGTGAACGGGTGCTCCGCGAACAGCGCCGCGTCATCGGGCCGTACGGTCGTCAGGTTGGTGGTGAGCGCGAAGCGGACCCGGTGGTCGGTGGCGGCCCCCGCCCGGACGGCGTACCGGACCACCTCGTGCACCAGGTCGCGGGCCAGCAGCGGCTCACCGCCCATGAAGCCCACGACGACGTCCGAGCCGGGAGCGGCCTCGGCCAGCAGCCGGTCCACCGCCGCGTACGCGGTGGCCCGGGGCATCGACCGGGCCGCTCCTCCGAACCGGCCCTCGTCCGCGTAGCAGTGGCCGCAACTGAGGTTGCAGGCCTGCATCACGTTGAGGGAGATCGAGGACAGCGGGGGAGGGGCGGCCGGGGTGCCGTCGATCCGCGGGGCGTCCCACAGGGGCAGGTCCAGTTCGCGTGCCAGGTCGGCGAGGGAACCCTCCGGCGTCGCGGTCCACCGTTCCACCCGGGCCGCGACAGGCTCGGGCAGGTCATAGACGCGGCTGCCGTCGGCGACGAACAGATGGGCGCCGTGCGCGCTGCGGAAGACCCGCAGCTCGGCTCCCGGGCCGGGCGGACGCGACGGGCCCGCCGACGGCGGGACCGGGTGTCGGCCGGGCGGCCGTCGCCCGATCTGGAGGAGTACGGTCACGTGCCCGGCTCCGTCTCCTCGCGCAGGCTCCGGGCCCAGGCGGTCAGCAGGTCGTACTGCCGGCGGGTCAGGTGCACCGGACCGCCGTCGGCCCCGCGCATGCCGATGGGCATCCGGCCGTCGGTGTAGCTGGGGGTGATGTCCTCGGCGGGTGGCCGGATCCGTCGCGCGATGAGGTCCGGCTGCTCGCGCAGAACGTCCTCGAGCACCTCCAGCGCCACGTACCGGCGGTGCCGTCGGCGGCCGTGGTCGGTCAGTTCGAGCAGCGCACCGGAGAGGCGCTCGGGCACCGGCCACGCGACGGCGCCGTCCTGGAACAGGACGCGGTCGTTCTGCACGTCCACGTTCATGTTCCCCATCGTTTCCAGGATCCGCTCGAACAGGTCGCGCATCTCCAGTGCCGTTTGGGGTTTGTCGGCGACGTAGCCGGGGTCGCGGACGTCGGCGCGGGCGACGCGGTCGGCCAGCCCGTCCGCCAGCGAGAGGAAGGGACGCCGGTCCGGTGCGAAGTCGGGCGGGCTGGCCACGATCCGCGCCGTGGCGGTGAGGCCACCGGGCAGGGTCACCGTCACCGTGCCGTCGCACACGTCGTCGACCATTCCCTGGCTGGCCAGGAGCGTCGGTTCGGCACCCGCGAAGAGTCCGGAGGGGAAGGTGCGTTGGTCGTCGCTCAGGTCCTGGACCCGGAATTGACCCCAGGCTGAGTCCGGGTTGAGGAACAGCCTCTGCTCGGGCAACGTGTAGTCGCCCTCTCGCTCGATGAGGTCCGTCGGCCCGTACACGAATCCCTTACCCGGCGTGAACCGCAGCCGCAGCTCAGGGAGTTCGGCATTGGGCGAGGGTGCCTGGACCGAGCCGAGGGGGATGGACCTGCCGGCCGGGACGAGCGGGTTGGCGGCGCCCTGCGGGGAAGTCCCGGAGAGCGGGTGGCGCTGGTGGTCGTCGCCGCGGACCTCGGCCTGGGCCTCGACGCGGTCGTCCGACTGCTGGGTGATGTGGTGGGCCTTGAGGTTGGCGACGGAAACCCGCCAGCGCACGTCGCCGAGGTCCAGCCCGAAGCCGGCGAGCACGTCGGTGGTGAGGGCCCCGGTGCGGCTCTCGCCGTCGGCGCTGGTCCAGCTGCCGTGTACCTCGAAGAAAGGGCACACCGGCCGCCAGCCGTCCGCGTCCTTGAACCGGACCTTCTGCGGCGTGCGCGTGCTGAGGGTGCCGTCGGCAGCGAGGTCGAGGGTCTCCACCGGCTCCACGGTGGTCTTTCCCGTACCGCGCGGGGACAGGTCACTGGGTCCGTAGCGGTAGTTGTCGCAGGGCGTGGGCGAGGCACCCAACCGGGCGATGGCGAGGGGTGGTTGAAGCCAGATGCGGTCGATCACCGGCACCTCCTGGCGGGCGTGCCGCCGACGGGGCGGCGACATACGGCCGACCCCGGAGCGCGGTCCACCCCGTGCGGTAGCGTAACGGGACGTGACGAATTATATGCGATTCGTCACCCTGTGTCACGCATGCCGTCATGGATGTCGCCGCCGCCCGGCCGACAGCAGAGGCCCCGGCGTGGAATCCCCCTGGACCGCCTCTTTCGGATCTCGCCGGTCAAGCCCGCGTTTCCACGGGCCGGGCCCGCGGTGAAGTCGCCGGTCCCGAGTCCCCGCTCAGATCGTGACCGGGCCGCGGGCAGTGGCGAACTCGACCGAGATCAGGCCCGGCTCTTCATCCTCGACCCAGGTGACGTCGATCTGGTCGAGGGGGTGGTCGGCCGGTTCGCCGAGGAATTCGGCGATGGAGGCGGCGTCGCCGGCGATGGAGACCCCGTGGATGGTGGTGGAGGTGCGCGGGTCGGCGCTCGGGCGCTCCTCGTTGGGTACCAACCACTGCAGGAAGTAGGGCAGTTGCGGGTCATCCAACAGTTCCAGCAGGCCGATCTGCTTCCACCTCAGGTCGAATCCGTCGGGGCGGACGCGGTGGCCCTCGGCCGAGGTGCGGCCGAGGCGGCCCTCGACCGGGGCGATGTCGTCGACGGAAACCAC
>NZ_JBEXKC010000179.1:0-5135 GCF_040609475.1 Streptomyces sp. NPDC004667
GCACGACGACCGCCACCGCGGCCGGCGCGCCGCCCGTCCCGGAGGACTTCTACGGGCTGGTGCGCGAGGCACGCCGCCTGACGGTGGTGGGGCACCCCGGGGGCACCCGCCTGTGGCGCCGTGTCGCCGAGCACCTCGACGACGGCAGTGCCACGCACGACGACCGGCTCGGCCCGCAGGACCTGCTGCTGGCGGAACTGGCCGAGCACCGTGCCTACGAACTCTCACAGGAGGACCACGAGGACGAGTCCGCGGCCGAGCTCGAACGGTCGGGCGAGCTGTACGACGCGCTCGGCAAGCCCTGGCACGCCCTGTCCCTGCGGGCCCACGCCTTCGCACGGCTGACCATCGGGCGGGACGGGGCGCCGCGCGAGACCTCCGCCGGGGCCGCGGACCCGGCGGTCCGCCGCCCCGACGCCGCCGAGATCCGGGCCACCGTCGACAAGACCCTGCGGCTGGCCGAGGACCTCAAGGTCACGGCGCCCCTCACGGAAGGGGCCCCGGAGGAGGAGGCGGCCGGGTCCGGGGCCGACACCGCCGCACAGCGCGTACAGGAGTACCTCGTCACCCTGCACGCGTGCGCCCTGGCCGCCCACCAGGCGACGCTGGAGGAGGACGAGGACCCGGAGCCGGAGTCCGAGTCCGATTCCGTGCTGGAGTGGGCGAAGGGGGTCGGCGGTACGCTGCGCGCCGAGGCCGAGCGCCTGTCCGTCCCCCACCAGGTCGCCGCCGCACGGCTCTTCACGGCCGACCTGGCCGCACGCCGCGAGGACCTCGCCACGGCCGAGACGGAGATGCGCGCGGCCCTGACCGAGCTGACCGCCGGCGAACGCCCCTGGAGGGCCGCACGCGTACGCGCCAGGCTCGCCCAGATCCTGCTGGCCCGGCAGGAGCCGGCGGAGGCCGCGGAACTCCTGCACCAGGCCGTCGCCGACGCCGTACGGTACGACGACACGGACTTCCCGCTGGCCCCGACGTACGCCCTGCTCGCCCACGCCGCGTCCCACATGCGGGACGTGACCGGTGCGGTGCGCCACTTCTCGGAGGCGGCCGACCGCTACGACCGCCAGGGTGCGTCCCGGGAGGCCGTCGACATCCGCCTCCAGCTGGCCGACGTCCTGGCGCGGGGCGGCCGGCAGGCCGACGCGGTCGCCGTCCTGGAGTCGGTCCTGTCCGGCCTGCCGGAGGTCCGCGACGACGGGGCCGCAGGGGACGACGGGCGCCTGACCGCCCACGTGAGGCTGACCCTGGCCCGGGGGCTGCGGGAGCTGGAGGAGTACCTGCCGGCGGCGGAGGAGTTCCTGAGGGTGGCCGACGCCGTCGCGACCTGGCAGGAGGACCGGGAGATCCACACCATGGTGGCGGCCGAAGCGGCGACGGCGCTGCTGCTGGCCGACCGGCGGGACGCGGCCCGCACGGCCTACCAGCGTGCGGTCGACGCCCATGCGCAGGCCCCGAACGCCTCCTTCGTCGTCCAGATGATGTGCGAGTTCGCACGGCTGACGGTGCGCGCCCGCGAGGCGGAGGGCCTGGACGAGGCACTGGAGCACCTGACCCGGGCGGACGCGGTGCGCGCGGCGGTGCCCCAGGACGACGAGTGCTTCGTCCCCTGGTACCAGAGCGGCGCCGTGCACTACCGCCGCGCCCGGGTGCTGAGCGAGGTGGAACGCTTCCCCGAGGCCCTCGCGGAGGGCGAGGCCGCCGTGGCCGCGTACGAGGAGGGCGGCGCGGACGGCGAGGTCCCCCGCGCCGAGGCCGTCCGGATCACGGCCCTGATCGAGGGAACCGGCCTAGGCCGGTACGACGACGCGATCATCCGCCTGTCGTCGGCCATCGACCGCTGCCGTGCGGCGGACCTGGCCGAAGCGGCCCGAATCCTCGACGCCCTGCGCCAGGACTTCCGCAACCGGGCGTCCTGAGGGCGGGACCGCCCGGGCGCTCCCGCCCGGGCGGTCCCGGCCGCTTTCCACGCAAGAGTGGCTTTGTCGGCTTTTCGGGACATTGGGGCGAAGGGGCGTCGGGCAGGGATCCCTTCGACCCGTGATCCTCGGGGAAGGCCCGCGGAACCGGTCCGAAAGCCAGGGAGAGCCCGCAATGCGCACCATCCGCACCTCCTCCTCCACCGCCGCCGCTGTCCTCGCCGTCGCTCTGGCGGCCGTCGCGAGCGCGGGCACCGCGCGGGCGGCGACTGCGGGCGCCGTCGCCGCCCCGTCGGCCTGCCGGCCTGCCAACCACCTCGCGAAGATCGCGCGGGACCAGGGCAGCGCCGGGCACGCCCACTTCCGGGTGACGCTGACCGCGCCGAAGGGCTACGCGGCGTGCCGCCTCGCCGGTTCCCCGGCCGACGTGGCCTTCTCGCTCCACGGCACACCGCTCGGCATCACGGCCGGCCGGTACGGCGACCAGAGTGCGCCGGTGACCTTCGGTCCGGGGCGACCCGTCCACTTCGACATCCAGGTCCCCTCCGGCGGCCACGGCACCCCGGCGGACGAGGCGTCGTTCACGCTCAGGGCCCCCGGCGGCGAGATCCCGGGTACCTCCGTCGCCGGAGGCCGCTTCCAGGTGGCCGCCGGTACCCTCATCGGCCCGGTCCGACCCGGCGCCTGACCCCGGCCCCGAAGCCCCGTCACCCCTCAGGGCTCGTACAGGCGTACGGCCAGGGCGGCGATGTCGTCGTCGAGGCGGCCCCTGCTGTAGTTGAGGAGGTCGCGGTGGAGGGACGCGAGCAGTTCACGGGGCGGCGTCGGGGGCTGTCGGCCCATCCAGGCCGTCAGCGGGAAGAACTCGCCGTCGCGGGCGCGCGTCTCGGCGATGCCGTCGGTATAGAGGAGCAGCAGGTCGCCGGGGGCGAAGTCGAAGGTGTCGACGCTGTAGTGATCGCCGATCAGTTCCGCGAGGCTGAGCAGTGGCGAGGGGCTGGCGGACTCGAGGGTGCGGACGTCCCCGCGGTGCAGGACCAGGGGCGGGGGGTGTCCGCAGTTGAGGATGCCGATACGGCTGCCCTCGCGCGGGATCTGGACGAGGAGGGCGGTGGCGAAGCGCTCCATCGGACCTTCGGGGGGAAAGGAGGAGTTGTACCGGGTGCTGCTGGCATCCATCCTGCGGGCGACGTTCACCATGTCGGTCTCGTCGTAGGCGGCCTCCCGGAAGGCGTTGACGATCGCCGCGGCCGCCCCCACCGCCGGCAGTCCCTTGCCCCGCACGTCACCGATGAGCAGCCTGACCCCGTACGGCGTGTCGACCACCTCGTAGAAGTCCCCTCCGATGCGGGCCTCCGCCGCGGCCGCGAGGTACAGCGACTCGATGTCGATGTTCCCGAGACGGCTGGGCAGGGGGCTCAGCACCACCTGCTGCGCGGCGTCGGCGACGAGCCGCACCTGGAAGAGGGTGCGCTCGCGCTGGAGCCGGAGGTGGCTTCCGTACGCAGCGGCCACGGTCACCGCGATGATCCCCGCGGCGGTCCACCACGTTCCCAGGTCGGGGAAGATGAGGCTCAGGCCGATCATGAGGAGGAGGCAGACCGTGCCGAGCAGAACGGTGGGGAGGACCGGCCACATGGCGGCGGCCAGCGCCGGCGCCGCCGGCAGGAGGCGGCTGAAGGCCAGCTCCGGGGGAGTGGCGTAGGCCAGGCTGGCGATCACGACGGTCAGAATGACCGGCGACAGCCGCACAAGCCACCCCCGGCCGTAGCGCCGACGGAGCCCCGGCCGTCCAGACTCGATCACGCTTCCCAGACTATCCGCGCGACGAGGGCGCAGCACTCCGGCGTACGGAGCCGGACGCCCCCTACGGACCGGCTCACCGGCCCGCGGTGCCGCGTGGCGCGGCCCCGCAGGAGGCGCCACCGGGATCTGAATTCGAACATGCAAGCGAATCCGTGCGGGTGGGTGACGTGTCCGGCGGCGGACGCGCACCCACGGCGCGTCAGCACCGTGTCGGTGGGATGTCGGCCGTCCGGCGGGACTGTCGGTGATCGATGGGGGACGTGTCGGCGGCCGCCGGAACCGTGGGCGTCGGGTTGCCCGCACGCAGCGGCAGCCGTTGCCACCAGCAAGGGAGATCCCGTAGCCGTGTCGTCCGCATCCTCCACCCCGCCGTGGAACGTCCGACGCCTGCCGCGTGCCGACGGCAGCGTCTTCCTGGTCACCGGCGGCAACGCCGGCATCGGGTACTTCGTCGCGGAACAGCTGTCGCAGACCGGCGCCACGGTGGTGCTCGGCAGCCGGAATCCCGCGAAGGCCGAGGCCGCCCTGGCGTCGATACGCGCACGTGTCGCCGGCGCGCGGGTGCGCGCCGTTCCGCTGGACCTCGCCGACCTCGGCTCATTGCGATCAGCGGTGGAATCGCTGGGGGTGGAACGCCTCGACGCGGTGGTCCACAACGCCGGCGTCGCGCTGGACGGCCCCGCGCGCAGGGAGACGGGGGACGGTCACGAGCTCATGTTCGGCACGAACCACCTCGGGCACTTCGCGTTGACCCGGTGGCTGATGCCGCTGCTGTCGGCCGCACCGGCGGCCCGTGTCGTGACCACGGGCAGTTTCGCGGCGAAGTCGGAGCGGCTGGACCCGGACGACCTGCAGTCCCGGAAGGACTACCGGCCCAAGCGTTCCTACGGACGTTCCAAGCTGGCGCAGATGTACTTCGGTGTCGAACTCGACCGCCGCCTGCAAGCTGCCGGCGCCACGGTGGCGAGCGTGGTGGTGCACCCCGGCGGCGCGCTGGACTCCCTCACCCCGTCCCGGCCGCCGATCCACGTGCGCACCGCCGGCGCGCGGCTGGGCGCGGCACCCGCGTCCCTCCTCGTCCAGGGCAAGCACGCCGGCGCGTGGCCCGCGGTCCGGGCGGTGCTCGACCCGGCGGTACGCGGAGGCGGGCTGTGGGGACCGCGTGTCTTCGGCCTGCGCGGCGAACCCCGAGAGGAACCGGTGTGGAACCACCTCGCCGACGCCTCCGTCGCGGCGCGGCTGTGGGACGCGAGCTGTGACCTGGCCGGCGTCGACCCCGGCGCCGGCCCGGGATAGGTCATACCGGCCGGGGCGGCCAGTAGCCGGGCACGCCCACCGCGTCCCGTCCGTCGGAACACTGCCCGAACGGCCCTCCGGTCGAATCGGTCGCCGGGACCGACCCGCCTCCCC
>NZ_JBEXKC010000180.1:0-5107 GCF_040609475.1 Streptomyces sp. NPDC004667
CCGAAACAGGTAGGAGCAGCGGTGCGTTTGCCCGGCCCGGAGTGAGCCGAGGGCCCCACTCTCGACCCGCCGCCCGCCCGGCTGCAGCCCTCACCAAGACCGGTTACCAGAAGCAGACATTTCCGTCACGGTCGCCTGCACACCACACACAAATCCAGCCGCCGCGACCCTGACAACCGCTGCTCACTACACCCACCCGCCCGACTCGGCGGCACGGCGGTCCGTGCGCACCGGCGCACCACCCGGCGCACAGACGAAACCCACCACCCAAGCGGAGTAGTACATTCCGTAACAGCCGTTCGCCCTATTTCTTCGCACACCCGCATTCAATCCGCACATGCCTACGAGATTTACCTGTCGCGGCTCACGGAGCACGAACGCGAGGTACTCGCGATGACGGCCCAGGGGTACGGCAACTCCGAGATCGCCGATCGCCTGGTCGTCACCGGACGGGCCGTGCACAAGCACGCCCCGCAGCGAGCCGCCCCGGACGGCAGTCGGTCGGGGGTGAGGCCGTGAACGGGGCCGATCGGCGGTGCCGCGGCAAAGCCGCAGGTGCGGTCGGCCCCGTGGCGGTCACTGCCGGGCGGCACCTGCGCCCAGGGGTACGGATTCCCCGTGGGCGCCGGCGGTGTGTCCTGTCGCGGCCGGGCCGCCGAACCAACGGCTCGCGGCCTGCTCGAAGGCCTCCCGATCGCAGTGGCGGTCACCGGCCCAGGCGACCACGCCATCGGGTCGCACCAGTACGGCACCCGTGCCGAGGTCGTTCACCGCCGCCCCGGCCGCGTAGCGTATCCGGCCCTCCCAGCCCGTCGCCGAACCGTGCAGGCGGCGGTCGGTGCTGAAATCGAGCACGACGCCGCGTCCGTCCTCCATGAGGTCCCCCAGGCGCGTGCCGTCGTCGAGGCAGAAGTCGGGGGCACTGCGGCCGACCAGTGGATGTTCGCTGCCGAGGTCGTAGCGGATCCACGATCCCGACAGCCGCTCGAACACGTAGGTCGCTCCGTCAGGGGTGGCGATGAGATCGCGAACCACGGCCTGGATGGCGTGGGCGAACGGGTCCGGCCTCATGGTCGCCACCTGGGCGCGCGACCAGTCGAGCACTGCCGCACCGATCGGGTGGCGCTCGTCGGCGTAGGTGTCGAGAAGCCCGTCCGGCGCGTGCCCGTGCACGGTCGCCGCAAGCTTCCACCCCAGGTTCACTGCGTCGCCGATGCCGGTGTTCAGCCCCTGGCCTCCCAGGGGGGAGTGGATGTGGGCGGCGTCGCCCGCGAGCAGGACGCGTTCGCGGCGGTAGGCCGTGGTCTGCATCGCCCGGTCGGTGAAGCTCGAAGCGAGGTGGAGCTCGCCGATGGTCACGTCGGTGCCGGACACGCGGCGCAGGACCGCCTGGAGGTGGTCGCGCGTCGGCGGCTGCGAGCGATCGAACGCGCCGCCGTCGAAGTCCATCATGGCGGTGTACCCGTTGGCGGGCATCCGGATGTACATGCCCGTCGGCGTCAGATGGAACCCCGGACGCAGTTTCTCCGGGTCGACGAGGGTGGATTGCATGGTGTAGCCGGTGAACTGCGGTTCGGTACCGACGAATTCGAAGCCCGCGAGCCTGCGCACCGTGCTGCGTCCGCCGTCGCAGCCGACGAGCCAGCGCGCCTCGTGGGCGTCCGCGCCGGCTTGTGCGACCACGCTCTCGCCGTTCTGGGAGACGGCCGTCACGGTGACGCCGCGCCTGATGTCCACGCCGAGCTTGGACGCCTGCTCGGACAGCACCGTCTCGACCGCTTCGAGGTCCGTCATCACCGATTCCGGTGCCGAGCCGGGAAGCCGGAACGGCAGGGCGGCGACGTCGACCCGGTCCCCGTCGAGCATCATGCCGGCGAAGTGGCCGCCGAGCCGGGGGCGTGAGGGCGCTCCCTCTTCGGGGGCCGCACCGAACACCTCCTGGACGCCCGACGCCGCCATCAGCGGTTCCAGCATCCCGCGCCGATAGAACGTCTCGACCGACGCGGCGGACAGCCCGCGCCGGCCGAGCGGGGCCGCCCGTAACGCGGAACCGAGCGTCGGTTCCCGTTCGAGCACCAGTACGGAACAGCCCGCGAGGCCGAGCTCGCAGGCGAGAGCCAGACCCACCGGACCGGCTCCCACGATCATCACGTCGTACATGAGGGATCCCCTCTTCGAACTCCGAGCCGGATGAGTACCCGGCAGGACCTCTCGAAGGGTGTCAGCCGCCGCCGATACCGCACCGACGTCCCCGACAAGCCACCGACACCACCGGCTCGGCGGCCCACTCACCCCTGGTCAGGACGGCCGCCACCCCCTCGGTGTCCGCGTGGGCCGCGCTCTGCGAGCGGCGCGTCACCCTGGGTCGTCGCAGCCGCCGGGCTGACCCGCTCCGGACCCGCGCACACTGGAAGCATGCACGGAATGGCCGTCGGCGAGACGGCGGAGCGTGAGGACCTGCTCGCTGCAGCCGTCGTCGAAGCCGTCGAAGGAACCAGGGCCTACGCCGGGAGCATCTTCCTCCGCTCCCGCGACCGCCGGTCGGTCGTGCTCGCCGCGACGTGCGGGGTGCCGCCCTCCCTGCTCGGTGGCTGGCGCCTCATTCCGGTGAACAGTCCGATCCCGATCGCCGCGGCGTACAGCTCCGGGCGCACCGTCCACCTGGCCAACGCGGAAGAGACGATGCGCCGCTATCCCCAGCTCGCGGTGGCCCTCCCGTACGCCTTCGGCTCCTGCTCCGTGCCGGTGGGCGCGGGTGGGGAGAGCTTCGGATCCCTGGCGATCGTCTGGGCGGCGCCCCCCGGCAGCGAAGGGCTCTCCAAGGCCCAGCGGCGCCATCTGCGGAGCGTCGCCAAGCGGCTCGGCGACTCCCTGTCGGCGCTGCGCGCCCGTAGCGGCGAGCCCGTGGAATGCGCCCCGGGAACGATCGCCGTCGAGACCCCGGCTCCCTCGGCGGCGGCCGTGCGGGTAGGCGTGTTCCAGTGGGACCTTTCCTCCGGCGACTTCATCGTGGACGACGAGCTCTGCGCGATCTTCGGTCTCGACCCGCGCGCTTTCGACGGACGGGCCGAGACGCTCGCTTCCCGCCTCCACCCCGGCGATCGTGCCGCTTTCCGGTCCTGCGCCCGAGAGGCGGTCGCACAAGGCCGGACCACCGGCAGACGCCTGCGGTTGCGGGACCACGAGCACGGCGGCGAGGGGTACCGCACCGTCGAGTTGTGGGGCCGCGTACCGGAGGCCGACGGCATGCGGCCACGTACCCACCTGGTCGGCGCGGTCGTGGACGCGCGCGCGGGCCAGATGGCCGTCGCGGCGGTCGAGCGGCTGCGGGACGGACTGTTCTCCCTCGCCCCCGACGGCCGGGTCACCTACGTCAACGACAGCGCCCTGCGGCTGTTGGGGGTCGCAGGCGACGCATTGCTGGGCCGTTTCCTCTGGGACGTACTGCCGTGGCTGTCCGATCCCGACATCGAGTACCGGCACCGGTCCGCGATGATCTCCCAGGCGCCGGCCTCCTTCGTGGCCTGCCGCTCACCCGACCGGTGGCTCGCCTTCTCCCTCCACCCGGAGGCGGACGGAGTGACCGCGCGGGTCGTGCCCGCCGGTCGGTCGACCCCGGCAGCGACCCCGGCAGCGACACCGGCAGCGACCCCGTCCGCCTCCCCGTCCGAGGCGGCGACCGCCACCGCACCGGCGCGTCTGGGCGTCATGTACCACGTCCTGCAGCTGGGCAGCGCGCTGACCGAGGCGGTCACCGCCCGCCAGGTCTGCGAAGTCGTCGCCGACCAGCTCCTGCCCGCCTTCGGAGGCCAGCGGCTGGCGATCCATGTGGTCCGCGACGGAACGATGCACCTTCTCTTCCACACCGGCGGCCACGACGACTTCCTCGAATGGCTGGAGGGGGTGCCGCTGCACGCCCGCCTGCCCGGCACGGAGACCCTGACGTCCGGCACTCCCCTCTTCATCGAGTCGCAGCAGGCTCTTTCCCGGGGCTACCCGGGCATTCCCACGGACGAGGTGAGTTCCTGGGCGTACCTGCCGCTGATCGCCTCCAGCCACCCCGTCGGCACCTGCGTCCTCGGCTTCGACGAGATCCATCCCTTCACGGAGAAGGACCGCGGCGTCCTGACCGCTCTCGCCGGGCTGATCGCCCAGGCTCTGGAACGGGCGCGGCTCTACGACTCGGAGTTCGCCCTCGCGCGCGGCCTGCAGCAGGCGCTCCTGCCGCACCGGCTCCCGACCGTCCCGGGGATCCATACCGTGGTGCGCTATCTGCCCGGCACCAGCGGAATGGACATCGGCGGCGACTGGTACGACGTCATCCCGACCGACGGTGGGGTCTCCCTCGTCATCGGAGACGTGGAGGGGCACAGCATCGCCGCCGCGGCCACCATGGCCCAGTTGCGCAGCGCGGTACGGGCCTTCGCGGCCGTGGGGCACACGCCCGGCGATGCGATGGCGGGCGTCAACCGAACCCTGTGCGACCTCGATCCCGGGCTGTTGGCCAGCTGCTGCCACATCCACCTCGAAGCGCACGGCCACCACGCCCTCGCCGTCACCGCCGGCCACCCCCCACCTCTGCTCCGCAGTCCCGACGGATCGACCGGTGCCCTCGAACTGGACATCGGACCGGTCCTCGGCGTGGAGCGCGCGAGCACCTACCCCGAAACCCGGATCGCCCTCCCGCCGGGGTCCGTCCTCGCCCTCTACACCGACGGCCTGGTGGAGGAACCCGGAACCGACATCGACGTGGGCATCGACCGCCTGCGGGCGTCCCTGGCGCACGCCCGTGCCGGCTCGCTGGACGAACTCGCCGACCGGCTTCTGCACAACGCCCGTGGCTCCTCCTACCGGGCCGACGACATCGCCCTGATGCTCACCGCGATCCGGTCACCGCGTCCTGGCTGACGCGACGGGCTGGTCGGACCGCCACCGGTCCCGCGGTGATGCCCGCGGACACCGACGGGGCGGTGCCCGTTGCGCTGCGGGCGGCCCGCGCGGGTCCGGCGCCCGGCTGGCGCGCGCCGGCGAACGGCGGTTTCGTGGTGGCATGGGCGTGTGTGCCGATACGGCGGCATCGACCGCCGGACCGCGCCCTCGCCGTGAC
>NZ_JBEXKC010000181.1:0-5105 GCF_040609475.1 Streptomyces sp. NPDC004667
GCCGGCTCCGGCGCCGGTCACCAGGACGGGCCGGCCGCTGACGGAACCCGCGCTGCGCACCAGGCGCAGCGCCGTCAGGACCGCCACGCGCAGCGCCGCCGCCTGCTCGAAGCTCACGTGGTCGGGCAGGACGGTGGCGTATTCGGTGGGCACCGCCATGCACGACGACCACTCGGTGCCGGTGGCCACGGCAACGACCCGGTCCCCGGGCTTGGGGCTGAAGCCCTCGGGGGCCGCGCGCAGCACGACGCCGGCGACGTCCCAGCCTCGCAGCCAGCCCTCGGGCAGCGGCTCGGCCTTGATCATCTCGTCGATCTCGGGAGCCACCGCGCGCACCGCGACGAGGATCTCGTCGTCCGCCTGGGCCGTGACGGTGTCCTGCATGGAGGTGAACTGATCGGGCATGACGGTTCCTCTCATCGGTGTGACGGTTTCCTGGTTGACGCTGTCCGGCATGTCAGTGCTCCTCGGTGGTCAGGACGGACGTGCCGGTGAGCCCGTGCACGGCGACCACTTCGAACTCGTCCGGCTGGTCGAGGACGCACGCCGCGAGGGCGAGATGGTTCTCGATCATCCGGAACCTGATCCAGGCGTTGCTGTGGTGGTCGTCGGGGACTCCGGGGGCGAGGCGGACACGCAGTTGGATCCGCTCTTCGGGGGTGACGGCGACCTGGGCCGCCGAGACCTCGTCGAGGGCGGTGGCCAGGTCGACGAGTTCGCGGGCGGACAGGGTGCGTCCGTGGAAGCGGAAGAACGGCGGGCGGGTGCCGAGGACCCGCAGGGCCGGTCCCGGCCTGCCGCACGCGCAGTGCGCGAACTCGCCGCGCTCCTGGGTGTCGTAGCGGATGAGCGCCGGGGTGCGCGAGGGCGTGAGGGTCGTGACCAGCAACCGCCCGTCCACCGCTTCGACGTGCTGGTGGGGCAGCGGGTGGTAGATGCCGGCCAGACAGTGCGGGCCGCGCTGCCCGATCACCCAGGCCGTGGGGGTGCCGTACAGCCGCCACACCGCGGTGTAGGGGAAGTGGGCGGCGAGCAGGCCGTCGTCGGTGGTGTCGTGGGCGGCGCCGCCCAGCATCAGGGTGCGCAGCCACGGCAGCGGCCGGCCCGCCATGCTGGCCCGCAGCAGCCGGGAAACGGCCTGCGGGGGCGCCGCGATGGCGGTGACGTGGTGGCGGGCGAGGAAGCGGAGCCAGTCGTCGTCCGCGCCCTGGGGCAAGGGACCCAGCGGCAGGACGGTGGCGCCGGACGCGGTGGCGAAGCGGTTGAAGAAGTAGTGGTCGGCCTGCATCCTCCCCGCGGGGTGCAGGTTCGCGACGACGTCGGTGGGGTGGAGCGGGTTCCAGGCGCTGCCGATCTCGGAGGCGAACATCTGCTCCGGCAGCAGGGTCAGGTCCGGGGTGTCGAGCGTGCCGCCGTGTGCCCACAGCAGGCCCTCGCCCGTGTTGAGCGCGAGGGCCTCGGCGGTCGCCGTGGCCAGTTCGCCCGGGGTGAGTACGGGGAGGTCGGCGAGGGCGAAGGTGCGCCGGGTGAGCTCCCGTTCGTACTTGGCGGCGAGCGACGGGAGGCGGGCCGCCCGGTGCAGCAGCCCCTCCAGTACGGGGACCGGCGCGCCGGGTCCCGGCCCCCGTGGACCGGGGGCGCCCTCGCCGGGGCGCTCCGGCGCACTCGGCGAAGGCGCTGGTCGGTGTACGTACGAAACCATCCGAGGTCCCCCTCCTCGTTCCTGTGGTCGGCCGGTGCGGCGGTGGTGGCGCAGCACCCGTCAACCGGGTGCCCTGCAATCCATGTTACGACCGGCGTTCTTTCTTGGTCTGGAGTACGAGTTTTTACCATAGACCAGTTTCCGCGCGTTGCCCATGGCCGTTCTTCCCCCTTTCGGAGAGGGGATTGTGACGATGAATCACCTCAGATCCGCATCGCGCCTGGTAGGCGACTCACCCGCGCACACCGGCCGCCCCGGCGGCCATCGAGGGTGCCTTTCAAGCCAAAGGTGAGCTTTAAGCCCATCATTGTCCTGGGGTCCAGTTTTGAACTACGATCTCGCGCGGCGGTGCCGGGGGGCAGCGTCCTGACGCGGTCTCACCGCGTCCCCGCAGACAGGGGGGTTCTCATGAGTGCACGCACCGGGGAGACGGCGATCGCGGTGGTCGGGATGGGGTGCAGGTTTCCGCAGGCCCGCGGTATAGAGGAGTTCTGGGACAACCTGATCGCGAACAGGGACTGCATCACCCCCGTCCCGCGCGAGCGCTTCGACATCACGCCCTACGTCGCCGAGCGGTCCGGCACCCCGGGCCGTACCGTCAGCCGCGACGGCGGCTTCCTGGACGACCCCTTCCTCTTCGACGCCGGCTTCTTCGGGATCTCGCCGGCGGAGGCCGCCAGTGTCGACCCGCAGCACCGGCTGCTGCTTCCGGTGGTCCGCGAAGCGCTCGAAGACGCCGGCATCCGCCCGTCCGACCTCGCCGGCTCCGCCACCGGCGTGTACATCGGGCAGGCCACCGCGGACTACGGCCGCCACAGCACCGCCGAAGGCAACAGCCTGCGCGAGGCGGCCGGCAGCTACTTCCGGGCCATGGCCTCGGGGCGCCTGTCCTACGACCTGGACCTGCGCGGGCCCAGCATGATGGTCGACACGGCCTGCTCGTCGTCCCTGGTCGCCGTGCACATGGCCCGCCAGAGCCTGCTGAGCGGCGAGACGGACCTGGCCATCGCGGGCGGCGTCAACATCATCCTCTCGCCCCTGGACGCGATCGCCTTCTCCCAGGCGGCCATGCTGTCGCCCGACGGCCGCTGCAAGTTCGGGGACACCCGCGCGAACGGCTTCGTCCGCAGCGAGGGCATCGGCGTCGTCGTCCTCAGCCGTCTCGAAGACGCCGAGCGGGCCGGCCACCCCGTGCTCGCCCTGCTGCCGGGCAGTGCCGTGACCAACGACGGGCGCAGCAGCGGATCGCTGATCAAGCCGGCGGTCGCGGGCCAGGAGGACATGGTCCGCAGGGCGTGGCGGGACGCGGGCATCGAGCCCTCCGACCTCGACTACGTGGAGGCCCACGGCACGGGCACGCCCGTGGGCGACGCCGTCGAGCTGCAGGTCCTGGCCGCGGCCGCGCGCGAACGGGGGCCGCGGCGGGGGCCGCTGAGATGCGGATCCGTGAAGTCGAACATCGGCCACGCCGAAGCGGCGGCCGGCGTCGCCGGACTCATCAAGGCCGTCCTCGTCGCCCGGCACGGCGTCATCCCCGCCTCCCTGCACCTGACGGAGCCCCAGCCCCTGCTCGCGGACGAGGCGAACCGGCTGCACCTGGTGACCGGGAACGAGCGCCTGGAGAGCGACGGCCGCGGCGCCGTCGTCGGCGTCAGCTCCTTCGGCCTGTCCGGAACCAACGCCCACGTCGTGGTCACCGAGCCCGAACGCCCGCCCCTCGGGCCCGAACACGGCCCCACGGAACTGCCCGGGGGCAGGCCCGCCCATCTGCTCGTGCTCAGCGCCCGCTCCGAGCGGGCCCTGCGCCGGCTCGCCGGGGCCTGGGCCGAGCACCTCTCCCCCGGCGGGGCCGGCAGCGCGCTGCCGCTGTGGGACCTGTGCGCCACGGCCGCGCTGCACCGTGACGCCCATCCCCTGCGGCTGTGGGCGACCGGCGCCGATCACGCCGAACTGGCCGCCGCGCTGGGCGACGTGGCCGCCGGGCGGGCCACGGAGCGGGCCGGTACCGGTGACGCCGGCTTCGGCACGGGCAAGCGCACCGTCTTCGTCTTCCCCGGACAGGGTGCGCAGTGGCCGGGGATGGGCCGGTCGCTCATGGCCACCACACCCGCCTTCGCACGGGCGTTCCAGGAGTGCGACGAGGCCGCGCGCCGCGAGACGGGCCGCTCGGTGCGCGAGGTACTCGCCTCGGCGACCGGGGAGTTCCCCGATGACGTCGCCGCGGTCCAGCCCGCGCTGTGGGCCATGGAGGTGGCCCTGGCCGCCGCCTGGCGCGACATGGGAGTCGAGCCCGACGCGTGCATCGGGCACAGCATGGGCGAGAGCGCGGCCGCCGCCGTGACCGGCGCGCTCAGCGTCGCCGACGCCGCGGCCGTGATCTGCCGTCGCAGCGCGCTGATGCAGAGCACCGCGGGACAGGGCGCGATGCTCTCGGTCGACCTGTCGCCCGAGCAGGCCGCGGACGTCGCCGCGCAGGAGGGCGGTGTCTGCGTGGCCGCCGAGAACTCCCCCACCTCGACCGTGCTCGCCGGGGACGCCGCCGCCCTGGAGCGCATCGGGCGCCGGCTGGAGCGGGAGGGTGTCTTCCACCGTCCGGTACGGGTGAACGTGGCCTCCCACTCCCCCGTCATGGACCGGCTGCGCGACGACCTGCTCGCGCGGCTGGCCGGCATCACACCCCGCGTGGGCCGGGTCCCGCTGCACTCCACCGTCCGCGAAGCCGTGCTGACGGGGGCGGAACTCGACGCCGCGTACTGGATGGACAACCTGAGGTGCCCGGTCCGCTTCCTCGGCGGCATCCGCCGGCTGGTCAAGGAGGGCGACAGCGTCTTCGTCGAGATGAGCCCGCACCCCCTGCTGCTGACGGCGATCGAGGAGACCGCCCTGGAGGCCGGTGGAGCGTCGGCGGTCGTCGCCTCCACGACACGGCGCACCGCCGACGAGGCCCTGGCGCTGGCCCGGTCGCTCGGCGCCTTCTTCGCCGCCGGAGGCCGGGTCGACTGGGAGCGCTGGTTCAGGGGAACGGCGCGTCTGGTGAAGCTGCCCGCCTACCCCTGGGACGCGGAGGTACTGCGCCGGACGCCGTCCGCCGGCCCCGACCGGCCCGGGGTCCGCGTCACCCGGATCGGCGCGGACCTGGACGGCGCGGTGGTCGGCCTGCGCGGGCTGGCCCCCGTTCCCCCGACGGTCCATCTGGCCGTGCTGCACGAGGCGGTCGCCGAGACCGCCCCCGCCGGCTCCGTCGTGCTCGAAGACGTGCGGGTCGGGGACATGGTCGACGTACCGGAAGGCGGGGCCCTCACGCTGGAGGTCGCGACGGAGTCCGGGGCCGGTGCGCTGCGCGCGGAGGTCCGGACGGCGGGCGACGCGTCCCGGACCGGGCTGAGCGCGCGGGTACGCCTCG
>NZ_JBEXKC010000182.1:0-5023 GCF_040609475.1 Streptomyces sp. NPDC004667
TGTCCGGCGCCGGGCAGCAGTTCGCCGTTGAGCAGGGCGTACAGCGGGTACGAGAGCCCGATCAGGGCGCAGGCGGTGACGGCTCCGCCCCCGCATCCGGCGCCGGACGTGTTGCACGGCCTTTGTCGCGTTCGTTCCCCGGCGGGGCCTCCGGGCGGAGGGCGGGGGGCCATTGGCTTCATTGACACGCTCCTACCTGACCAAGTACGGTCGGGACCGATCGGTCCACTAGGAATTCAGTACCGCATGAGTACCGCTTCCGGCACCGAATCGATCACCCGGCGCCAGTGCACACGACACCGTTCTCTTTCCATCTCGCGGGGAGATGTTTGTGTTGCTGTTCTCAGTCCTAGGCTCCATGGAAATAATGAAACAGCGGGTCGCCGTGCGGCTCGGCGGCGCCATGCAGCAGACGCTCCTGGCGACCCTGCTCGCGGCCGGCGGATCGCTCGTCACGGTCGACTCCCTCATCCTCGAACTCTGGGGGACCACACCCCCCAACAAGGTCGAGAACGCCCTCCAGGCGCAGGTCAGCCGGGTGCGCAGAACCCTGGCCGCGGTGGAGCCCGACCGGGAGGGATCGCGGGTGGTGACGAGCACCTCCGGCTACATGTTCCTCTTCGACCGGTGGGAACTCGACGCCTACCTGTTCCTCGACACCGTGGACGCGATCCACGCGAGAACCGGCTCGGACACCCTGTCCGAACACCGCCAGAACGTAGCCGACCTCCGCGCCGGACTCTCCCGCTGGAGGGGTCCCGTATTCGGCGGACTGGCCGGCGGGCCGATCTGCCAGACCGCCTCCACGAGATATATGGAGGCGCGGAATTCGGCGCTCATTCTGCTTTACGATCTCGAACTGCGCACCGGCGGTCACGAACGGATCCTCCCGGAGCTGACCGAGCTCTACTCCCGCAACCCGAACCACGAACAGTTCTGCATGCTCCTCATGCGGGCCCTGTACCGGTGCGGCCGGCAGCTCGACGCCCTGACGGTCTACCGCCAGTGCCGCCACAACATGATCGAGTCGCAGGGCATCGAACCCTCCCCCGTACTGAGCCAGTACGAACGGGCGATCCTCACCCACGACCCGATGCTGCTCCAGAACGAGCCCTACTGGCCGGTGCCGGCCCTCGTCGCGAGCTAGGGAAGAGCCCCGACATGGGCGACGCCCTGCTGCTGGTCGCGCACGGCAGCCGCGATCCGCGCCACGCGGCCACGGTCCGCGCCCTCACCCGCGGGATCCGGTCGACGAGGCCCGGACTGCGCGTGAGCACAGCCTTCCTCGACTTCGACACCCCCTCCGTGCCGCGGGAGCTGGCGCGGGCGGCCCGTCACGGAGCCGCGCGGCTGGTGGTCCAGCCGCTGCTCCTGACCCGGGCCTTCCACGCGAAGACGGACCTGCCCGGCGCCCTGCGCCGGGCGCCGGCCTCCCTCACGCTGCGCCGGGCCCCCGTCCTGGGACCGGATCCCCTGCTGACCGCCGCACTGGAACGCCGGCTGTACGAGGCCGGGCTGGCCCCGGACGAACGCGCCACGACCGGCGTGGTCCTCGCGGCCGCCGGCAGCGGCGACCCGGAGGCGGCCGCCGTGCTCGCCGGGATCGCCCGGCGGTGGCAGCACACCGGCGGCTGGCACTCCGTACGCTTCGCCTGCGCCTCCCACGGTCCCCGCACCGAGGACGCCGTACGGGCGCTGCGCGCCGGGGGCGCCCGGCGGATCGCGGTCGCCCCGTACGTCCTGGCGCCGGGAAGGCTCCCGGACCGGATCGCCGAGGGCGCCCGCGCCGGCGGGGCGGACGTCCTGGGCGCGGTGCTCGGCGCCGCCCCGGAACTGGCCCGCCTCGTCCTGCTCCGGTACGACGCGGCCGTCCGCGTCCCGGCCCTGACGGGCTGACCGGGGCCGGTCCTGGTCCGCCCGGTCCCTCACGGGCGCAGGCCGCGCCGGCGCAGCATCCGGCGCTCCAGCGGGCCGAAGACCAGCAGGTCGACGACGACGCCGACCAGCAGGATCAGCACGATGGCGAGGAAGATCCGCGCCATGTCGGAGGTCTCCCGCCCCGACTCCAGCAACTGGCCCAGCCCCAGGCCCAGGTCGGGGGAGCTGGCGATGATCTCGGCGGCCATCAGGGAACGCCAGGAGAACGCCCAGCCCTGCTTGAGGCCGGCGAGGTAGCCGGGCAGCGCGGCGGGCATCACCACGTGCCGGGCGCCGCGCAGACCGGTGGCGCCCAGGGAGCGGCCGGCCCGCAGGAACAGCGGCGGGACCTGGTCGATGCCGGAGACGAGGCCGCCCGCGATGGAGGGGGTGGCGCCGAGCAGGATCACGGCGTACATCATCGAGTCGTCCAGCCCCAGCCACAGGACCGCCGGGGGGACCCAGGCGACCGAGGGCAGGGACTGCAGGCCCTGGAGGACGGGTCCGATCGCGGCGCGCACGAACCTCACGCGGGCGACGAGCAGGCCGAGCGGGGTACCGATGGCCAGGGCCAGCAGGAAGCCCGACAGGCCGCGCCAGACGCTGGTCCACACGACGTCGAGGAGGGTGCCCCTGAACCAGAGGTCGGTCAGGCTGTGCCAGACGGCGGAGGGCGGCGGGAGCATGTAGTCGTCGGTGACCCGGGCCCAGGTGAGCCCCTGCCACACCGTCAGCACCAGGGCGACGGCCACGGCGGGCGGCAGCGCCTTGCCCCACAGCACCCGGCGCAGGGAGGTGCGGGCACCCTGGTGGGTGTCGAGGGCGTCGAGTCCGGCCAGCTCGTGGGAGGCGGCCGGGAAGTCTCGGGACGGTCGGGGCCCCGGGGGCCTGAGGTCAGTGCTGGCCATGGCGGCGGATCTCCCCACGCAGGTGTTCGGTGATCTCGACGGACAGCTCCGCGACGTCCGCGTCCTCGATGCGGCGGGGCTGGGGGATTTCCACGCTCCATTCGCGGGCCACCCGGCCGGGCCGGGAGGAGAGCAGGACCACGCGCTCGGCGAGGCGGACGGCCTCGCGGACGTTGTGCGTGACGAAGAGGACGGACAGGCCCCCCGCGGCGGAGCCGCTCATGTTCGCTTCGGCCCAGATGCGGGTGAGTTCGCCGTGCAGGACGTCACGGGTGATGGCGTCGAGGGCCGCGAAGGGCTCGTCCATCAGCAGCAGCCGGCTGTCCTGGGCCAGGGCCCGGGCCAGGGCCACGCGCTGGCGCATGCCGCCGGACAGTTCGTGGACGCGCTTGCCGTACGCCCCGCCGAGCCGGACCAGCTCCAGCAGCCGCTCGGCCTCGGGCCGGCGGTCGTTCTTGGGCACCCCGCGCAGGCGCAGGGCGAGTTCGATGTTCCTTCCCGCGGTGAGCCACGGGAAGAGGGCGTGCTCCTGGAACATCAGGGCCGGACGGCCCTCGGTGGCGACGGTCCCGGCGGTCGGGGTGTCCAGTCCCGCGACCAGGTTGAGCAGGGTGGACTTGCCGCAGCCGGAGGCGCCGAGGAGGGTGACGAACTCCCCCGGAGCGACGTCGAGGCTGATGTCGTCCAGCACGGGCTGGGGGCCGGCCGGGCCGGGAAAGGACTTGGAGACGTGCTCGATGCGGACGGCCCGGGCGAGGGCCGTGGTGTGCTCCGCGTTGATCAGGGCGGTCGCCATCGCGGTCAGCTCCGTTGGTCGTCGGTGCCCGGACCGGGCGGGGTGACGGGGGGCCTGTGCAGGGAACCGAGGACCTTGTCGAGCGGCCCGAGGTCGTAGATGCCGGTCAGGTCGGGCCGCTCCAGCAGGCCCGCGGCGACGGCGTGGTCGGCCTGGGCCCGCAGGGTGGCGGCCAGCGGGTCGTCGGTGACGACGATGCCCGGCCAGGCCCGGTCGATGACCTCGGGCTCCAGCTCCTTGCCGCTGAGCGCCTTGAGGGCGGCGTTGGCGGAGGCCTTGGCCTCGTCCCGGTGGGCGTTGATCCACTCGTTGGTCCTCACCGTGCCCCGGAGCACGGCCTCCACCACGTCCGGGTGCTCCTTGAGGAACTCCTGCGACACGACGACGTTCGTGATCACGAACTTCCCGCCGGGCCACAGGTCGCTCTCGTCGAGGAGGACGGTCGCGCCCTCGGCGACCAGCTTGGACGCGGTCGGCTCGGGCACCCAGGCGCCGTCGACGGAACCGGACCGGTAGGCGTCGGGGGTGATGGTGTTGTTGGTGCGGACGACGGACACGTCGCCCTTGCCGCTGGCCGCGTCGACCTTCCAGCCGCGCGTGGCGGCCCAGTTGAGGAAGGCCACGTCCTGGGTGTTGCCGAGCTGCGGGGTGGCGATCCGCTTGCCCTTGAGGTCGTCGAGGGTCTTGATCCGCTCCGGGTTCACGACGAGTTTGACGCCGCCGGAGGCGGAGCCGGAGATGATCCGCAGGTTGCGGCCCTTGGACTTCACGTAGCCGTTGACGGCGGGTGAGGGGCCGATGAAGGCGATGTCGACGGAGCCGGCGTTGAGGGCCTCGATCTCGGCCGGGCCGGCGTTGAAGGTGGTGGTCTTCAGGGCGGTCCCGCCCAGTTCCCGCTGGATCAGCCCCTCGCGTACGCCGACCAGGGCGGTGGCGTGGGTCAGGTTCGGGAAGTAGCCGAGGGTCACGGAGCCCGCCGAGAGCTTCGTGCCCGCCCCGCCCGCGGGGGCCTGGGCGGCGGCGGGGACCTGGTCGGCCCGGGAGCCGTAGCCGCAGGAGGTGAGGGCGGCGAGCAGCAGGAGGAGGGCCGCGGCGGCGGGGCGCGTACGGCGGGAGCGGAACATGCTCAGAGGCTCCATTCGTGCTCCGTGAAGGCGTCGCCGGCCATGCCCGCGGTCAGGGTGGTGCCGTCGGCCGGGTCGATGAGGAGGAAGGAGCCGGTGCGGCGGGAGTCGGCGTAGGCGTCGAGGGCGAGGGGTTCGGCGGTGCGCACGACGACGCGGCCGATGTCGTTGGCGGCCAGTTGCCCGGGGGCCGGGTGCTGGGAGAGGTCGTCGAGGGTCAGCCGCGAGGGGATCTCCTTGACGATCGCCTTGACCGTGCGGGTGGTGTGCTTGAGCAG
>NZ_JBEXKC010000183.1:0-5008 GCF_040609475.1 Streptomyces sp. NPDC004667
GGCCGAAGGCCATCGCGAAGCGACGCGACCGAAGGGAGCGCCCTTGACAGCCCGGCCCGCCACGGAAGGACAGTGAGACTGACGGGAAACCCCCATACCCTCCCTGATCCGGGCCAGCGTGAGTCCCGCCACCCCCCGACCCCGACCGACCGCCCCCTCACCCCCTGCGCGACAGGGCCTCGTGGACGGCTTCGTCGGAGCGGGCGATCAGGGCCGTGCCGTCCTCGGCGGTGATGATCGGGCGCTGGATGAGCTTCGGGTGGGTCGCCAGGTGGGCGATCCAGGCCTGCCGGGCCGGTTCCGTTGCCTCGCGCGGCAGGTCGCGTACGCCGGTCTCCTTCGCGAGGGGGTCGGAGGTGCGCGTGATGTCCCAGGGCTCCAGGCCGAGGCGTTCCAGCACCTCGCGGATCTCGGCCTCGGACGGTACGTCCTCCAGGTACCGGCGCACGGTGTACTCGGCGCCCTCCGCGTCCAGCAGGGTCAGCGCGCTGCGGCACTTCGAGCAGGCGGGATTGATCCAGATCTCCATGCGCATCAGGGTAGTCAGACTCCGTCTGGCCAGGGGCTTTTGTCAGTGTCCCCCGGTAAAATCGAGGGAGCACGACAGGAAGCCAACTACTGTTTGGGAGGCTGTAGATGGCCGCTGCCGCGATCATTGTGATGCCCAAGAAGAAGCCGCTGCCGGCGGGCCTGCCCCGCGAGTGGTACGAGAGCCACAACCGCCGCCTGAAGGCGATGCGGCTGGCGATTTCCCTGCTCGACACGGGGACGTACGACGCCAAGCGCGCCACCAACCGCAAGATACGGACGATGGCGGTGCGGGTGGGTATCCACCGGCCGTCCAATCTCACCTGCAGGATGGTCCGGGCCTTCATCACCGCCCACAGCTGATGTGACAGCCCACCGGTCCGCCGGGGCTCTCCGCCCCGGCTCTCCGCTCCGGCGGACCGGCCGGGCCGCTCACTTCTCGTCGAAGGTGATGTCCTCGACCGGGTGGGTCATCTTCAGGGTCTGCCCTGCGGCGTCGATCTCGACGATGTGGTGCAGTCCGGTGAGCGGCTCCGGCTGTCCCTGGAGGTAGAACCGGTCCGCGGCCCCGGCGAGGTAGGCGCGGAAGCAGCCGAGGGTGGGGGCCGCCGGGGCGAGGTCCAGGTAGTCCTTCAGCCGCCGGAACAGCTTCGGGAGGATCACCGCCCCGGTGTCGGCCGTGAGGGAGGACATCCCGGTGACCTCGGCCCCGTCTGTCGTCCGGTCCCGGTCCCACACGCCCTTCTTGGGGGTGGAGCTCTTCGCCGCCTGCGCCGCGAGGGTGAGGGAGGCGCGCAGGGGCTCGGGGAAGCCGGTGTAGAAGGTCGGGTAGGCCAGGCCGAGGCTGACCAGGTGGTGGTTGGCGGTGTTCCTCAGCTGCCTCTCGTCGACCTCGATCTCGTAGCCGTTGAAGGCGGGCGGGATCCTGCGGCCGACCAGGGCCACGCACCGGCCGAAGATGTCGGCGCCGCCGGTGAGGATGAAGCCGGGCACGGTCTCGGGGGTGGTGCTGGTGATGGTTTCCCGGTCGTCGCGGACGAACTGGGTGAAGCCGAGCCAGGTCAGCAGCTCGTCCGCGGCCCGGTGGGCCAGGTCCAGGGGCTGGTGCTGCACCCCGGATTCGTCGTCGCCGTAGTGGGTTTCCAGCGCGTCGATGGCCTCCAGCCGGATGGAGGCGTGGCCGTCGGCCTTGGGCAGGACCTGGTGGTCCCCCGGTACGCGCTTCCAGTCGGCCACGTTGTCCGGGGTGAAGGGGATCGTGTCGCCGTCCGGTTTGGAGCCCGTCGCGCGGAAGGTTCCTCTGATGAGCAGCATGGACATGGCGACTCCCACGGATGTCGGGACGGTGTCGCTACAGAAAGTAGCGAGTGACTACGCACAGTGCATGTCCGGTGAATCTAGGGACTCGGCGGGCCACCGGGCAACCGCCTTTCGGGCGACAGCATCAGCAGGGCCACGTCGTCGCCCGGGCCGCCCCGGGTGAAGGCCTGCAGGTCCTGCCACACCGCCGGGACCAGGCCCGCGGGGTCGGCGGCCAGTACCGGCAGACGGGTGGCCAGGGGGTAGAAGTACCCGGCCGCGTCGCGGGCCTCGGTGACCCCGTCCGTGTGCGCGAGGAGCCGGTCGCCGGGCAGCAGAGGGAGCTCGGTCACCGGCGGGAGGGCCGGCCCGGTCAGTCCCAGGCCCAGCGGAGGTCCTGGTTCGGCCTTCACCTCCGAGACCTCGAAGTCCCGCAGGAGCAGGACCGGGGGATGCCCGCAGGACACGATGCGCACGAGGTCCAGTCCGGGCGGGAACTCCAGCAGCACCGCCGTGGCGAACAGCTCCGGCTGCGGGGTGGAGTCCGCCGCGGCGTCCTCGGTCAGCCGCCGGTCCAGCCGGGCCGCGACCCCCGTCAGCTCCGGATCGTCCAGTACCGCCTCCCGGAAGGCGCCGAGCAGGGCGACGACCGTCCCGACCGCCGTCAGCCCGTGCCCCTGCACGTCGGCCACCACCGCCCGCACCCCGTACGGTCCGGCCCGTACGTCGTACAGGTCGCCGCCGACCAGCGTGCCGCGCTGGGCCGCCCGGTAGAGCGCGGCGCAGCGCACCGTGCCCACCTGCTCGGGAACCGGCGGCAGCACCGCCATCTGGGCGGCCTCGGCGACCGTGCGGACGCTCACCAGCTGGGCGTCCCGGCGCCGCCGCACCACGGCGATCACCACGCTGAGCAGTCCGACGGTGGCGACGGTCGCCAGGTCCGAGCTGTGGGCGTGCCCGACGCCGAGCGCGGGTACCCCGAGGAGCACCAGCACCACGACGGCGAAGGCGGCGGTGCCGGCGGCCCCGTAGGAGAAGGCGGCCACGGCGGGCAGGGCGGCCAGGAAGTAGCCCAGTTCGGCGGTTCCGGGCGTCAGCCACTGGATGAAGCAGAGCACCACCAGGGCCACCGCGGGCGCGAGCCGGGCCCAGCGCGGTGGCGGTGCTCCGTGCAGGCTGCCCAGGTCCTCCCGTCCGCGTCTCACCCCTCCACCCTGGTACCGGCGCCGGGGGCGCGCACGCCGGGTGGCTCCGGCGGGCGCGGGCCGCGACAGTGGTCCCGTGACGGATACGCAGAGTGCCGCCATCAGCACCCGGCTGAACTGGCTGCGCGCCGGGGTGCTGGGTGCCAACGACGGGATCATCTCGACCGCCGGCCTGGTCGTGGGCGTGGCCGGCGCGACCACCTCGCGCACGGCGATCCTGACGGCGGGGGTGGCGGGCCTGCTGGCCGGGGCGCTGTCGATGGCGGCGGGGGAGTACGTCTCGGTGAGCTCGCAGCGGGACTCCGAGAGGGCGGCGCTGGAGGTGGAGCGGCGGGAACTGGCGGAGGAGCCGGAGGCGGAGCTCGACGAACTCACCGGAATGCTGATGGAGCGGGGCCTGGACCACGCGGTGGCCCGGGAGGCGGCGGAGCAGCTGACGGAGCGGGACGCGCTGCGGGCGCACGCGCGGGTGGAGCTCGGCATCGAGCCGGACGAGCTGGCGAACCCGTGGCACGCGGCGTTCGCGAGCCTGGTGGCCTTCACGGTGGGGGCGGTGCTGCCGCTGCTGGCGATCGTCCTGCCGGGGCCGTCCGGGCGGGTGCCGGTCACGGTGACGGCCGTGCTGGCGGCGCTCACGCTGTGCGGGGTGGTCAGCGCCCGGCTGGGCGGGGCGCCGGTTCCGCGGGCGGTCCTGCGCAACGTGCTGGGCGGCGCGCTCGCCATGGCCGTCACCTACGCGGTGGGCACCTGGCTCGGCACCGCCTGATCCTCCCGCGCCCCGCCGCCTCCACCGCCGGCGGGGCCGGCAAACCCGGGGGGGGGGGGGCGCCCCCGGGCCCGCGGGCACGGGGCCGCCCACACCGCGACCGACCGTTCGAAGGTCTTCGCGGATGCACATCGAGATTCCCGGGCGATCGGCACTCTCCGCAATCGGCTTGGCCTCGCTCGGCTGGAATCCGCACCACGATGTCCCGATATAGGCTTCTGGTGCGCAGTTGAAACGTTTTGGCAGTCCGGCGACGCCGGGCCGTGGGCCGGATGTCCGTCGCGGGCCTGCTCAGACGGCGGGAACGGCGTCCTTCGGGGAGGTGTGCCAGTTGGTGACGACCGGCTTGTCCACGGTGATGGTGCCGACCGGCAGGGAGACCGGGTCCGGGTCGTGGTCACCGACGGCGACGATGATGCTCTCCAGTTCTTTGCCGCCGTTCGCCTTGGTGCTCTTCGGGTTCACCCCGGCGTAGGCGGCGGTGCTGCCGCTCAGGGTGATCTGCTTGCCGACGGCCTGCTCCGCGGGACCGGCCTGGGTGCCGTCGGAACCGAACGCCACCGTGGGGAGCGCGGCCGGCAGGACGCAGGTGATCCCGGGCTTGGCCTTCGCGGTGATCAGGATGTATCCGCCCGCCTGGGTCTCGGACTTGGTGCTCCAGGCGATGTCGTTCGCACCGCAGACCTGCCCGGCCGGCTTCCGCCCGCCGGTGCCGGCACCGGTAGCGTCCTTGGTCCCCTTGCCCGCGGTGCCGGACCCCTTGGAGGCGCCCGCTGCCGGTGCGCCGGGCACGGTGGCCGCGCCGGCGGCCCCGGCGGTGGACGGGGAACCCTGCGCGGCGCCCGCGCCCGCGCCCGCGCCGGCGGCCGCGTCCGTGTCCTGGCAGGCCGTCATCAGCAGGGCGCCGCAGACGACTGCTGTGGAGACGAGGAAGGCCTTGCGACGGTTGGCGGACATGGAATCCCCTTGGGTGAGCGGTGTTGCGGGGCCGAGGCGGTATCGGCTTCCCCGTGCTGGTTCGATCACTATGAGGGAGCTGTGAGCCACGGGGACGCGGTGTCTTCGTTCCAGGACAACGCTGTCGCAGACCGGTTACATGATCGTGAAGGCCTGGGCCGCGACCTCCGCCTGGACGTCCGACCAGCCGTGGCTGTACCCCTTCCTCGGGTTGGTGCCGCGGGCTCCGATCACGGCCTGGGCCGCCTCCCCG
>NZ_JBEXKC010000184.1:0-5006 GCF_040609475.1 Streptomyces sp. NPDC004667
GCATGTTGGCGAGTGACCCGCCTCAGGTCTCGGACAGGCCGCAGCACCGTGCGTGCCGCGAGGAGCGCGAGGACGGCGGCGAGGAGCACCACCGGGGCGATGCCGGCGCGTACCGCGTCGAGGACGCTCGCGGTGTCCTCCTCCTCGGGGCGCAGCGAGGTGACCGCGAAGACGTCGAGCCCGGAGGGCGGGCCGCCTTCGAAGCGGACGGGGGTGCCAAGGACCAGATAGGGCTGTCCGTGCCAGTCGACGCGCTGCAGGCTCATGCGGTCCTTCGTCCGCACGGCGGCCCGCAGCTCAGGGGTGATCCTGCTCTGGTCCGCTGAGAGGTCGGAAGCGGCGGTGAGTTTGCGGTACTGGGCGAACACCACGGTCGTTTCGAGGCCGTCCGCGACCCGGGCGGCGAACCGGTTGAGGGAGACCTCGTCCGGGGGCGCGCTGAGATCGGCGGCGTAGCGTTCGACCCGGCTGTGGAAGTCGCTGCGTGCGGCGTCCTGGGCCCGCTTGAGCACAGCGGTGCGGGACTCGCGGTAGGCGAGCGCGGTCGCCGTCACGGCGCTGACCAGCGCGACCAGTACGAAGGCGATGACCAGGCGGGTGCGCAGACCGCCCCATCTGCTTCTGCGAGATGCCACCTGTGGCCTCACACCGGCCCGAAGCGGTAGCCGAAGCCCCGCACCGTCTGGACGTATCGTGGCTTCGCCGGCACGTCCTCGATCTTGGCCCGAAGGCGCCCGACCGCGGCGTCCACCAGGCGGGAGTCGCCGAGGAAGTCGTGTTCCCACACCGACTGCAGCAGCTGCTCGCGGCTGAAGACCCGCCCCGGCGACGCGGAGAGTTCCAGCAGCACGCGCAGCTCGGTCGGCGGCAGGGCGATGAAGCTTCCGCGTTTGCTGACGGTCAGGCCGGCGCGGTCGATGACGAGCCCGTCGAATGTCTCCTCATGCGGCCGTAGTCCCGGTCCTGCGGGTTCCGCTCGCCGTAGTGCCGCCCGGATGCGGGCCTCCAGGACGGGTGCGGTGACGGGCTTGACCACGTAGTCGTCGGCGCCCGCCTCCAGGCCGCCGACGATGTCGGAGTCGTCGCCGCGGGCCGTGAGCATGATGACCGGGATCGTGGCTCCGGTGGCACGGATGCGGCGGCACACCTCGAAGCCGTCGATGCCGGGGAGCATCAGGTCGAGTACGGCGAGCTCGACGGTGGGACCGGCCAGGCCGGCCAGGAGGGCGAGGGCGTCCTCGCCAGTGGCGGCGGTGGAGACGTCGTAGCCGTGGCGGCGCAGGACGAGTTCCATCGAGTCGCGCACGGACGGGTCGTCCTCGATGAGGAGCAAATGGGACATGCACTCGATTATGGGCGACCGTTTGTGCAGATCAGGAACGGTAGAGGCGGCGGATCGGTACGGCGGGCGCATTGTTACGTTCTCATCATGTGGTCATGCACTGGCCACCATGTGGGGCCTGGACGGTGGTTCCCATGAGCATTCAGAGCGCCACCCGGCTGCGGATCGCAGCCCTCCTCGTGACCCCCGTTCTCGTCTTCTCCGCCGCCTGCGGAGGCGGTGGTGAGGGTTACGCCGACGGGGCGAAGCAGAACGACGAAGTCGCCTCCGTCCCGGACGCGGCGGGCTCCGGCACGGGGAGCGCCACCCCGAAGGAGAGCACCGGCGGGGAGCCGACAGCGCAGGGCAAGGGCGCGTTCTTCGACGCGCAGATGAAGTATGTCCAGTGCATGCGGACCAAGGGTGGGGTGAAGGAGTTCCCGGATCCCAAGCTCAGCGGCCATCTCGACTGGGCGAAGATCGACGCCCTCGCTTCCCCGGGCGGGACGGGTGAAGAGCAGAAGGGCGGCAAGGGCGGCGTCTGCGGCCGTGAGATGTCCGAGGCGATGAAGCTGGAGCCCAAGCGCGACGCGCAAAAAGACTATGAGTCGATGCTGGCGCACGCCAAGTGCATGCGGGAGAACGGCATCTCGAAGTTCACCAACCCGACGATGTCCGGCGGCAACGTGATGCCCGGTGGTGACCCGGACCCGGTGTCGCCACAGATCGACAGGAACTCGCCGGCGTTCAAGGCGGCCCGCGAGACGTGCAAGTCGAAGCTGCTCGACGGTCTGGACGGGATGCAGGGATGAAGCGGCGTACAGCACTCACCGCGGCCGGCGCTGCGCTCGCGGCGGCCGCGGTCGGAGCCGGGGCGCTGGTCATCGGCGGCGGGGACGACGCGGGGGCCCAGAACAAGGACAGCCGACTGCCGCCCGCCACCGCGGTGATCGAGCGCACCGACCTCGTCCAGTCCAAGACGGTCGACGGGAAGATCGACTTCGCCCAGCGCCGCTCGGTGAAGTCCGCGGTCGCAGGAACGGTCACCGTCGCCGCGAAGGAGGGCACGACCCTCAAGCGGGGCGATGCGCTCTACGAGCTGAACGACAAGCCGGTGACGCTGCTGTACGGATCCGTGCCGGCCTTCCGGGAGATGAAGCTCGGGGACAGGGGATCGGACGTGCTGCAGCTGGAGCGGAACCTCAGCGCGCTTGGCTTCGGGCGTGATCTCTACGTCGATCCGCGCTTCGACGAGGCGACCGAGGCCGCGGTCAAGAAGTGGCAGAAGTCCCTGAACCGGGAGGCGACCGGCAAGGTCGGCCAGGGCGACGTGGTCTTCCAGCCCGACCAGGTCAAGGTCGTCCAGGCGGACGCGGCCCTCGCGGACCAGGTCGGTCCCGACAAGCCGGTCCTCACGGTGGCCTCTACCCAGCCGGTCGTACGCGCCCTGCTCGACCAGACAGATACCGCGCTCACCGCGAAGGACACCAAGGTGGAGGTCACACTGCCGAGCGGAAAGACGGAGACGGGCAAGGTACTCGGCACGGTCACACCGGAAGCCGATCCGAGACAGGGAGCCTCCGCCCCAAGCGGTATCACCGTCGAAGTGGTCCTGGACGCCGGCGGGGCAGCAGTGTCGGGGGAGGATGCCAAGGTGACGGCGAGCGTGAAGTTCGTCAGCGAGAGCCGCAAGAACGTCCTGGCCGTCCCGGTGGAAGCGGTCGTCGCCCTGCGTGGCGACGGCGGCGGCTACGGCCTCCAGATCGTCACCGGGAACACCACCAAGATGGTCCGCGTCGAGACCGGTATGACGGCCGACGGCCGGATCGAGGTCAGCGGCGCCGATATCGAGGCGGGCCAGAAGGTCGGAGTGGCAAAGCAATGACGACCCTCGACACCCCGGTCATCGAACTCCGGAACGTCACGAAGTCCTACCCCGGCGGGGTGCACGCCCTGCGCGGCGTGGACCTGGTGGTGGGTGCGGGTGAACTGATGGCGATCGTCGGCCCGTCGGGCTCCGGCAAGTCGACCATGCTCAACGTCATCGGCACCCTGGACCGCCCGACGTCCGGGACGGTCAAGGTCGCCGGCTACGACGTGAACGAGCTCTCCGACGCCCAGCTCTCCGTACTGCGAGCCCGCCACATCGGGTTCGTCTTCCAGCACTTCCACCTGGCAGCGGGCCGCGACGCGCTCGACAATGTCGCCGACGGACTCCTCTACACGGGGGTCGGGCCGAAGGAACGCAAGGCGCGCGCCCGAGAAGCGCTCGAGCGCGTCCGTATGGGCCACCGCCTCGACCACACACCCAACGAACTCTCCGGTGGCGAGAAGCAGCGGGTCGCGATCGCCCGCGCACTGGTCGGCAACCCCGACCTGCTGCTCGCGGACGAACCGACTGGCGCCCTGGACACGGCGTCCGGCGAGATCGTCATGGACCTCATCCACGAGCTGAACGCGGCCGGCACCACGATCTGCGTGATCACGCACGACAACGAGATCGCCGACTCGCTGCCCCGCCGCGTCCGCTTCCGGGACGGCGAGATCATCACGGACGCTCAGGCGGTGAGGTGAAATGGGATCGGTCCGAGCCCTGAAGCCCTCCCGGCTCTCCCCCCGCGATGTCCTGCGCGTGGGCGCGGTAGGCCTGCGTGCCCGCAGGGCCCGCGTGGTCCTCTCCGCCCTGGGCATCGCGATCGGCATCGCCACGATGGTCGCCGTCGTCGGCCTGTCCCAGTCCAGCAAGGCCGACCTGATGGCGAAGCTGGACCGCCTGGGCACCAACCTCCTCACCGCCGAAGCCGGCAAGAACGCGCAGGGGCAGGACGTGAAGCTCCCCAAGTCGGCGGTCGCGATGGTGGAACGCATCGGCCCCGTCCAGCACGCCACGGCCACCGCCTACGTCGACGCCCGCATCCGCCGCAGCGACGTCGTCCCCCAAGAACAGACCGCGGGCGTCACCACCCAAGCAGCCCGCCCCGACCTCCTTGAAGCCCTCAACGCGCGTATCGCCGAGGGAAGCTGGCTGAACAAGGCAAACGAAAACCTCCCCGTCACGGTCCTCGGCTCGGTCGCGGCGGAACGCCTCGGCGTCACCGCACCCGGCGAGACCATCATGATGAACAACGAACGCATGGTGGTCATCGGGATCCTCCAGCCCATCGAGCTGGTCCCGAACCTCGACCGTGTGGCCATGGTGGGCTTCCCGGCGGCAGAGAAGCACTTCGGCTTCGACGGCCACCCGTCCATGATCTTCGAACGCTCCACGGACGCCTCCGTCGAAGACGTCCGCACCGTCCTGGCCCGCACGGTCAGCCCCGGTAACGAGGGCTCCGTGAAGGTCTCCCGTCCCTCGGACGCACTCGCCGCCAAGGCCGCGACCGACAAAGGCCTGACCACCCTGATGCTCGGCCTGGGAGCCGTCGCCCTCCTCGTCGGCGGAGTGGGCGTCGCCAACACCATGGTGATCTCCGTGCTCGAACGCCGCCAGGAGATCGGCCTGCGCCGCGCGATCGGCGCGACCAAGAACGCGATCCGCCTCCAGTTCCTCACCGAATCCCTCCTGCTGTCCGCTCTGGGCGGCGCGACAGGAGCACTCCTCGGCTCCGCGGCGACCTACGGCTTCGCCTCCGCCCAAGGGTGGATCGCGGTGGTCCCGCCCTGGGCACTGGCCGGCGGTTTCACA
>NZ_JBEXKC010000185.1:0-4867 GCF_040609475.1 Streptomyces sp. NPDC004667
TGAGGGCGGCTTGCCCAGCAGGAGACGGCTGGGCTCAGGAGCCGAGCGCGGGAGGGTTGCTGTGGTGGCGCAGCCGGAGCCCCAGGGGATGTTCGGCGAGGGCATCGAGCAGGATCGCGGCAACCGACCGGTCGACGGTCCGGGTGCGCTTGACCTCGTCGATCACGAAAGGCGTTCCCCGGGCCCATAGCTCGCGGGCGGCCGTGTTCATCCGCCGACTGACGACGCCCAGAGCCGTGAGGGCCGGCTTGCCGGTCAGCTCCGGGGAGATGTACTCCGCGATGACCTGGCCCCGGACACCGGGCGGGCCCGGCTCCGCGCACACCCGCCACACCACGTCCAGCTCCTCCACCGTGTGCAGCGACTCCACCCAGGACCGCACCATCTCCTCCGTCCAGGCCGGGTGGTCGTACCGGCTGGGCGGCTTCCACACCACGTCCTCCGGCAGCACCTCCGACCGACCGCCCGGCTCGGGCTGCGGCTTTCCGTAGGCCCCGCGCACGGTACGGATCGCGTCCTCGTACGAATCGGTCTCGGTGTCGATCGTGAACTTCAACGCCCACCCCTCACGCTCAGCGCACTGTGCCCGGAGGCTACCCGGCGCGCACGGCCGCAACGGGATGTTCCGGGGGAGTGGGCAATCCCAAGGGGAGCCTGGGCAAGCCGCCTCGGCTGGTGGCTTGCCCACCCTGGCCCGAGCACGCCGGGCGGGCGCCGTCGGTCACGGCCCCGCCGCGCAGTTGCCCGGTTAGGCCGCGGCTGACCGCTGGCCGGTGACCGGTCGGCGGGGGAGTTGCATGGATCGGTCACGGCGCCTGAGGTGCGGTTTGACCGATGGATCGGGGAGATCGGTCACGCCTGCCCGGGTGACCGATCTGTCCGGCGGGCAAGCCCAAGGGGAGCCTGGGCAAGCCACCCCCGGACGGCGGCTTGCCCACCCCGCCCGGGGTGGGCTGAGCTGGCCAAGCCGGGCCGGACAGCAAGGCCCGACCGGAGGAGGACGCGGTGCGCGGTTTCGAGACGGGCCAGACGGTCGTACGGCGTGACGTACACCGGTCGGGCCGGGTATGGAGCGAGCAGGCACTGCGGGTCGTCGCCGACACCGGCGAGGCGCTGGTGACCGCCTGCGCGCCCGGAGCACAGGCCCGCTGGCCCGCCCTGTACGCGCAGGCCCGCGCGGAGGGGGACCGGTCGGTGCGCACGGAGGCGTTCGACGCGATGGCGGCCGGCCGGTGGGAGCTCGCGGGCGGGGTGTGGCAGGAGACCGATCTGCTGCTGTGGAAGCCGCCTACGGCCTGGTTCAGCATCAACGCCTTCTACGTCCCCGACGGGGACGGTCGCCGGCTGCGGAACTGGTACGTCAACTTCGAGCACCCCACCCGCCGCACCACGGCCGGGTTCGACACCCTCGACCTCACCGTGGACCTGGTGGTCACGCCCGACCTCACCCGCTGGGAATGGAAGGACGAAGACGAGTACGCCCACGTGCGGCGGCTCGGCATCGTCTCCGACAGCGAGCACCAAGCCGTCGACGCCGCCCGCGGTGAGGTCCTGGCGATGCTCGCCGAACGCTCCGGGATCTTCGCGCAGGCCGAGCGGTGGGCGGCCTGGAGGTGGGAGCCGGCCTGGCCCACGCCCTGTCTTCCCCGGCCTACGGCAGCCGCGGAGAGGGTTGCAACGGAAGGGGGCTGAAGGGTTGCCTGGACGGTTGCTTTCAGCATGGGACCGAAGGTGTGACCGTGAGTGGGAGCCCGGCAAATCGGACACCGCTCGTTGTCCCAGGTCAGCCCCATTGGGCAAGCCTGTCTGCGCCGACGACACCTCTTTCCCACGCGATAGCCGTGGGGGAGAGGTCTCTTCGCATCGGAGGCCGGCGCCCGGCCCGCGATGTCGGTGGCGGCTGGAAGGCTGGCCGGATGAACGCCGATGACGAACAGCCGCTGAGAGGCCGGGTGTACGGCCACGACCACGACGCCCCCAACCCCGGCCGGCTGCCGCACCAGACGTACGCCGTTCTGGTCGGCGGGCCGCTGGACGGACTGCTGCTCGACATCACCGACCTGCGGCCGGAGGAGATCAAGGACGGCGTCGCCCTGAAGACCGAGCTGGGGCGATGGCCCGGCGGCCGGGCACTGTACGACCCGCTCCCCGGCGCACCGAGCCCGCCCGGCGGCCCGGTTGTGGTGTGCCGCTTCCACTACTCCGGCGATGCACCTTGACCGACGCGCGTCAGGCGTCGCCGATGTGGTCGAAGCCGCGCAGCATCGGCGTCAGAGCTTCATGCCCCCGACTTCATCGACTGGCAGACCCGCTACTCCGCCGCCGCTCTAGGCCGCGCCGACATCGTCTTCGTCCACAACCCCGAAACGGTCCGTCACGGCGACCGCGACCGCCTCCACGCGGAACTCCGGGCCGCCTTCGAGGTTCTCGAAGGCCTGGTCGGCTCGGGACTGATCGGCGCGTACGGGGTGGCGACCTGGTCCGGATTCACCCCGGACGCCTTCACCGTTCCGGAACTCCTCGCCCTCGCCCGCGAAGCGGGCGGCCCCGGCCACCACCTGGCCGCCGTCCAGCAGCCGGTCAGCTTGGTCATGGCCAAGCCGATCACCCGCGCACTCGACGGCCGCGGCCCCCTGGTCCAGGCCCGCTCGGCCGGGCTGCTCGCCTTCGGGTCCGCGCCCCTGCACGGTGGGGAACTCCTGGACCTGATCACGCCCGAACTGGTTGAGTTAATCCGGCCCGGAACCCACCCTGCCGCGGCCTGCCTGCTCGCCGCCGGCTCCTGCCCGAGCCTGGACGTCCTGCTGGTCTCGGCGAGCACGCCGGAGCACTGGGACGCCGCCGTATCGGCGCTGGACGACCCGCTGACCGACACGGAACTCAGGAAGGTGCTCGATGTACTCGCCCCCCGATGACGCCACCCAAGAACGGATGGAGGCCGCGCACGCCGAAGCGGCCAACCGTTGCGCGGTCGCGACGAGCCGACCGTACGCGTGGGGCTGGAACGGCCGCACCATCAGCTCCCGCGCGGGCACCGACCGCTGGCTCCGTGTCTAGGCAACCCCCGACGACCGGGCAAGCTCACGCTCACCGCACGAGGGCATCCCTGGCGCCGAGCACATCCCGGACGCCGTACCGCGCCCGCGCCTGCACGCCACCGTCCGCTGGTCCAAGGACGGCTGGACCTACGACGCCGACCTCCTCACCTACATCCCTCACCCGGTGATCTCCCCGACCGCCCCCGAACTCCTCGCCGACCCGGAGCTCACCGACGGATGGTGGACGGAGCTGCACCAAGCCATGGACGTGCTGGCTGGGACGCCGACGCAACGGGAGGCGGTCCGGACGCTGTGGATGCGCCGCTCCTTCCCGCTCTTCCTCGGCATCGACGCCCCGCCCCGCATTGAGCGCGTGACCGGGCACGGCGATCTCCACTGGGCCAACCTCACCGCCAGCCCGCTCACGATCATGGACTGGGAACGCTGGGGCAGCGTCCCCGTGGGCTTCGGCGCGGGCCTTCTCCACGCCTACAGCCTGCGCGTCCCCGCCATCGCGGCCCGCGTACGGGACGAGTTCGCCGACGTCCTCGGAACACCGGCTGGCCGGCTCGGGGAACTCGCCGCGCTCTGTGAACTGCTCCAGTCCGTCGCCCGCGGCGAATACGCCGACATCGCGGAGCCCCTCATGGATCGAGCCGAAGCCCTCACCGGCCGCAGGCCACCCGTCCCGCCCCAGCGCTGACAGGTACACCGCGTACAGCTGTGTGGGGCGACCGGCCTCACACAGCTAGGGCGCGTATTTAGTCGTGATCAAGGGCTGGTTCGGGTGAGGTCCTTGATCCAGATCATGGCGGCGCGGAGGTGGAGGCCTGCAAGGTAGCTCTCAGGCGTTGTGTCGTATCGAGTGGCGATGCCTCGCCAGGCCCTCAGCTTGTTGATCAGGCGCTCGACGGTGTTCCGTTCCTTGTAGAGGCCGGTGTCGTGGCCGACAGGCCGACCGCCCCGTGAGCCCTTCTTCTTCCAGTTGGCGGCCTGGTCCTTCTTCTCCGGGATGACCGCTTTGATGCTGCGTTTGCGCAGGTAGGAGCGGTTGCCGCGGGACGAGCTGATCCACGCCACCTGGACCGGTGACGGTGGCTGGGCCGCGCCGGTCGAGCTGGAAGGCCACGATTCCAGCACCCCCCGCTCTGCTGCCGTTCTGGGATGGCCCGGAGGGCTTCGAGTGCGAGGTCCTGTTGCTGGTCCACCGGGGTGTCGACCGGTATGAGCCGCCCATGCTGCCCGTACCGGCCGCCCCGCCCTCCTGGGAGGATGTGGCGGAGCGGGGTACTGCGGTGACCGGGGAGCTGCTGACCGCCTACGGGGCCGACGACTGGTCGCGGCTGGAGCACCAGTTCACGCTGACCCCTGCCACGATGAAGGACGGCTCGCTGGGCCTGATCGTCACCTTCGAGGCGTGGGCCCAGTATTACTGGGGCTGGCGGTGGTACCGGGAGAGCTACGGCGGCAACTACACCCCGCACCTCCAGGTCGATTTCCACCTGGCCGAGGAAGGACGGCTGGGTGCCAGGGTGGGACACGCACAGTTCTCGGGGGCCGAGGGCAACGGCTACTGGCGCTTCGAGAAGGTCTTCACCGGCGGGAAGGTGAAGGCGGGCGGCACGTACGAGGCCAGCCTGTTCACCTCCAACACGGAGAAGACCGGCGGCTACTGGCTCGGCACCAAGCCCGACCCGAGCAATTCCCGGTACGCCGTCTCCGACGAGACGTACACCCGCGTCTCCAACTTCCACAGCAGCCGGGTCACCATGAAGCTCCCCGGCTGATCTGCGGGGTGGTGGGGGGGGGGGGTGTGCGGGGGCCCCGCC
>NZ_JBEXKC010000186.1:0-4804 GCF_040609475.1 Streptomyces sp. NPDC004667
CCACGAGCCCGGTCCGGGCCCAGTAGTCGAGCTGGCGGTAGGTGATCCCGGCAGCGGCGCACGCCGTCGGTCCCCGGTAGCCGACCTGCTCGGGCAAGCCCAGTTGGAGGCGCGGCGCCTTCACGCCGAGTACCAGGCCCGGTTGAGTGCCGCCCGGCACGAGGCGGCACAGATCCGTCAGGCCGCGCACGAGGAAGGCGCAGCACTCCTCGCCGCTGTTCGCGCGGAGGGGCAGAAGGTGCGGGAGGAACTTGTCGCCGCGGCCACGGTGCAGCTTGAGGCGGACCGGGTCGTCGCCCGGGCCGAACTTCGCGAGGACATCCTCGGACTGGCGACCGAGCTTGCCGGACGCATCGTCGGTGAACCGTTCACCGACCTCGACCGTGCCCGCGTCATTGCCGACGAGTTCTTCGCCGGGGTCGACGCCGAGACCACCACTACGGGCTGACCATTCAAGCCCGGGTCGTGTTGCGCCGTGCGATCGAGGTGTTCAGAGCGGTGGCGAAGGCGCACCAGGCCGCGTACGGCAGCAGCGTGCGGGCCGCGACCGCATCGACGCGGGCGATCCGTCGGATGAGCTCCGCATTGCCGGCGTCCAACAGCAGCGTGCCGGCCACCCCGGCCCGCGGGCTGCGGCAGGCGAAGAACAGCCAGGGCCACGCGGCGTTCAGGAGCAGGTTCGCCCCGAAGGCAACGGCCAGCCCCTTGCGTTCCGTGCCCCGGGCCCGGCCGAACGCATGCCCGCCCGCCAGGGCGAGGGAGGCGTACAGCGGCGGCCACACCACACCGAACAGCCATGACGGAGGCTGCCACACGGGCTTGCGCAGGCTCCGGTACCAGGAGCCCGCCGGATCGACGGGCAACGAGCCCGCTACCGCTGTCGTGGCCACGGCAGCGGCGGCAGCGGCGTAACGCAGCCATCGCTCCCGCTCCGCGGCCCCTGCCCGGTGCTCACCGATCGGCCTCATGGAAGTTCCCTACCCCGAAACGAGGCCTCCGGAGCCACGGCCACCGCACCGCAGGCCTACTGCATCGCTGCGGAAACGATGCGACTTTGCCGGTGTCCCGTGTACCACGATGCTGGGTTTTCCAGGGTCCCTCACGCACGGCCCGTCCCGTCTGCTGCGGACATCGCCGGCGCGAACCGGACGTTCGGCCGCCTGCGGACCGGCCCTCCCGGGTCCACCGGCCCCATCGCCGGACCGAGGAGATCGAGCAGGCTTGGAGGATCGCATGTCAACATCCAGAGTGCCGCCCGGTGAGACGCCACCGGCGGAAGGCTCGACGGCATCCGCTCACCGCGAGCGCGCGGACGGAGGCCTCTGGGAGCACCCGGGCGTGTTCGTCTTCCTGATCGTGCTGGGTGCGCTCATGGTCGCGGGCTTCTTCATGGCCCGGATCTGGGGCATGTAGCCCCGCCTGGACGCGCCCGCCCTCACGCGCTGCCGGCGAGTTGGAGTATCGCTATGCCCGCCAGGACGGCGACGCTCGCCGTGATGCGCCGGTGGCCGAGGCGTTCGCGGAAGACGACCGCGCCGATCAGGGCGCCGAAGACGATGCTGGTCTCCCGAAGGGCGGCGATGGTGGGGAGGTCGCCGCGGGACTGCGCCCAGACCACGAGCCCGTACGCGAGGAGCGAGAGCAGCCCACCGGCCAGCCCACGGCCGTAGAGCGGGCGCAGGGCGGTCAGCAGGGCGGGGCCCCGTATGGACCACGCGATGAGGGGGAGGGCGAGTCCTTGGCAGAGGAAGAGCCAGGCGAGGTAGCCCATGACGCTGCCGGCGGCGCGGACGCCCGTGCCGTCGACGAGGGTGTACGAGGCGATCATCACGCCGGTGCCGAGCGCGGCGGCCAGCGCGGGCAGTTGGGCGCGGCGGGGGACACCGTCGGCGACGGCGAGGCCGACCAGGCCGCAGGCGATCACCGCGATGCCGAGGGCCTGGCCGACGGGCAGGGCGTGACCGAGGAGGGCGGTGGAGACCAGGGCCACCACGACGGGTGAGGTGCCCCGGGCGGTCGGGTACATCTGGCCGAAGTCCCCGAGCTGGTAGGCGCGCAGGAGCAGGAGCTGGTACGCGACCTGCAGCGCGGCGGAGGCGGCGATGTACGGCCAGGCCGCCGGATCGGGCGCGGGGGCCAGACAGACGAGGACGGCCCCGCAGCCGGCGGAGGCGAGGCTGATGAGCGTGAAGCCGGCCAGCTTGTCGCGCAGGCCGTGGGTGAGGCCGTTCCAGACCGCGTGCAGCAGCGCGGAGGCGAGGACGACGACGGGCACGGCGGCGGTACCCGTCATGGACGGCAGGGCTGTGGGCACGCGGGCTCCCCACGACTGATGATGGAATGAGATTCCTTGGTAGGATACATCCATGGAAATTCATTCCACCCAGGGCGGGCTCGCCGCCCACATCCGGGCCCACCTGTCCGAGCTGCGCGACACCGAGGCACGTGTCGCGCAGGTGGTCCTGGACAAGGGCGCCGAGCTGGTGCACCTCAGCGTCAGCGACGTCGCGACGCTGGCCGGCACCGCGCCGTCCTCCGTCGTACGGGCATGTCAGCGGCTGGGGTTCCGCGGGTACCAGGAGTTGAAGATCGCCGCCGCCCGGCAGGCGCCGGCCCCCGAGCCCTCCCGGGACCAGGACCCGGCCGCCCGTGCCCTGACCGACACGGTCCGCGCCGCCCGGGAGGCACTCGACGGGGTACTGGCGACCGTGACCCCGGACCACCTGCGCGCGGCCGCCCGAACGATCGACGCGGCCCGCCGGGTACTGGTGGTCGGCGCGGGACTGTCCGGCGCGGTCGCACTGGACACCGCCTACCGGCTGCGCGCACTGGGCTGCGCGGTCGACGCGCCGGCCGACCCCCTGACCGCGCTGCTGGCCGCCGCGCAGCTGACCCCCGCCGACGCGTGCCTGGCCATCAGTCACACCGGAGCCACGCGCAGCACGGTGGACGCCGCCCGGCGCGCACGGCAGGCCGGGACCCCGGTCATCGCCCTCACCAGCTACGCCCGCTCGCCCCTGACCGAGTCCAGCGACCGCACGCTCGTCGCGGGCGGCCAGGACCTGGTCTTCGGGCTCGAAACCGTCGCCAGCCGACTGGCCCACCTCACGGTGATCGATGCCCTGACCCTCACCTTGCTGGGGCTGCGCGGGGCACCGGCCGAAGCCGCGCTCAGGCTGGCGGCCGACGTCACGGTCGACCACTCGTACTGACGGGGCCGTCAGGTGAAGGGAACCCGGTCCGGGCGGCAGACCGTGCCGGGGGGCGGGAGCGTCCCGTCGACGAAGTAGCGGCTCTCGTACGCGCTGACGCAGCTGCTGCCGTTGTTGAACAGCGCGGTGTGCCCGTAACCGTCGTTCGTGAGCAGGCGGGCGTCAGCCAGCTCGGCGGCCATGGCCTGGGCGCCCGTGTAGGGCGTGGAGGGGTCGAACCGGGTCCCGATCACCAGGACGGGACGGGCGGTGGGCCCGTTCCACGGGCCGTCGTACCCGGCGGCGGACCGGGCCGGCCAGGTGGCGCAGGGTTCCGCCGCCCACGTCCAGAAGCGTCCCGCGTCGCCGGCCCGCCGGGCGCTGTCCTCTTCCAGGCGGTGGTACGCGGCGGGGTCGCGCGGGTTGGGGCTGTCGGCGCACCACACGGCCGCGGCCTGCTCTTCCCCCAGGTACGGGTCCGGCCGGTCCACCGGCGGCGGTGGCGGGTACACCGGCGGCCCGGGGGAACGGCCCTGCGACAGCTCCTGGAGCCTGCCCGCGAGAGCCGTCCAGCCGGGGTCGACGATGTAGAGGCCGTTCACCGTGTCGGCGACCGTCCTGGCGTACGTCCACGAGCCGATCGGGCGCTCCCGCAGCCGCTGCATCAGCCGGTGGTACTTGTCGCGGGTGGCCTGGGGGCTGCCCGCCGAGAAGGCGCAGCGGGCCGCGGGCGCCGATCCGCACAGCGTGAGGAACCGGTCCAGGGTGGCGGCGGCGGTGCGGTCCGAGCCCATGCGCAGGAGGGTCGTGGTGCGGGGGTCCGCCTGCGGGGCGCCGCCGGTCCAGGCCCGGGGGGCGATGTTGCTGTCGAGGACCATGGCGCGGACGCGGCCGGGGAAGAGGTTGGCGTAGGTGGCGCCGAGGATCGTGCCGTAGGAGACGCCGAGGTAGTTCAGCCGCGGGTCGCCCACCGCGCGGCGGAGCAGGTCGAGGTCCCGGGCGGTGTCGGCGGTCGACACGTGGCGCAGCAGGTCCGGGTCGCGCTTCTCGCAGCGCCGGCCGAGGTCCTCGTAGGCGTCGATCCACGCCTTGCGCTCCTGTGCTCCCACCGGGAAGCCGGCGGGTGGGCGGGCCGCCCAGGTCTTGGCCTCCTCGGCGGTGGCGAAGCAGTTCACGGCCGTGCTGTTGCCGATCCCGCGCGGGTCCCAGCTGACGATGTCGAACCGTTTCCGCAGTTCCTCGGGGAAGGCGTCGTAGTTCTGCGGCACCTGCACGGTCCCGGGGCCCCCGGGACCGCCGGGGTTCACGAAGAGGGTGCCGATGCGCCGACCGGGATCGGTGGCCTGCCGGCGGACGACCGCCAGGTCGATGGTGCGGCCCGCGGGGGCGGCGTGGTCGAGCGGCACCTTCACCGTGGCGCAGTCCCATGGGCTGCCGGGCCTGCAGGGACTCCAGTCCGGTCCCGGAACGGTCTGCGAAGGCGAAGGCGAGGGGGGTGAGGGTGCCAGGGGCACGCCGTGTGCGGCGGCGGGTCCCGGCCCGGTGAGCAGCGCCGAGCAGGCCAGCGCCGCGCAGAGGCCCGCCGCACGGCGTCGGCGGCCGGCCGGGGGACC
>NZ_JBEXKC010000187.1:0-4718 GCF_040609475.1 Streptomyces sp. NPDC004667
GGCGACGGCGGTCGCGGTCAGCACGGCCGCGCGGCCGTCGCGGTCGAGTCGGCGGGCGATCAGCGGGCTGCCGAGGGCCATCCCGAGCGTGTACAGCGCGGCGGTCAGGCCCGCCTGGGCGTAACTGCCGCCCTGCTCGCGGACGGTCAGGACGAGGGCCAGCGACATCAGGTAGACCGGCACTCTGGAGACGACGCTCCACCAGGCGGCCCCCCGCACCCGGGGGCGAGTGAGCAGGTCGAGGAAGCGACGGGGCAGGCCGCGGGTCACGTGTCGGGTCTCCGTTCCATGGCCGCGCGGGGCGGCCGAGTCGGGTGCCGGTCTGCTGCTGCTGCTGCGGCGGCGAGCGGGCGGCCTGGATGGTGGGCGGCGGGCATCAGAGGGGGACGGCGCCGGCCTCCCGCGCCGCCTCCACCTCGATGTCGAACCGGGAGAGGACCTCGCGCATACGGCTCTCCACCTCCTCGGCCGAAGCCCCCACGACGTGGGCGTACCCCGAGGCGTTGTGCGAGGCCCGTCGGGCCGTCACCGCGTCGCCGGCACGGACCTTGAGGACGGCGTCGACCACCCCGGGCATGTCCAGGAGTTCCTCCCGCGAGGTGATCCGCCGGATCGTTCCGGAGCCGGGGAGCGGCAGCAGCAGGTCCCCCGCACAGCGGCGCTCGCGGTAGTCCAGTTCCGGCCGCCGGCCGAGGTAGACCGCCAGGGTGGCGCCGAACACGTCGAAGCCGTACGCGTGGCCGTGGTTGGCGGGGATCTCGCAGCCCGCGAGCCGGACGCCGATCTCACCGGCGTACACCTCGCCGTCGATCAGGAAGAACTCCATGTGGGCGTAGCCGTGGTCGATCCCCATTCCGGTGACGATCCGCTGGACGAGTGCGCGCAGGTCGACCGGCGGACCCTCGCCGGTGGCGATGCTGATGTTGGCGTTCATCGCGCCGTCGACGATGTCCAGCGGCCGGCAGGGCATGGCACTGGGCCACGCGTCGAGGACCTCGCCGCCGAGGACGATCGCGCAGACCTCCCACTCGGTACCCCCGAGGTGCGCCTCCACCATCCACTCCCGTGCCGCGAGGTCGATCCCGGCGAGGTCGCCCGGCCCGGTCAGACGGTGGGTGTCCACGCAGGCGAAGGAGTCCACCGGTTTGAGCACCACCGGCCAGCCGTGCCCGTCCGCGAACCGCTCGACCTCGGAGTGGGACCGTACCCGTGCGAACTCCGCCGTACGCAGGCCAAGTTCCCGGAAGCAGGCCTTCATGACCGCCTTGTCGCGGACCAGGGCCACCTGCCGCTCGGTCAGGTGCGGCAGTCCGGCCAGCGCCGCGAACCGCTGGGCCTCGGCCTGCCGGGGCTCCGACGGGTTGCAGAACCGGGTGGGCGCCACCGGCAGCCCGGCGGCCCACTCCCGGTACCGCCGGGCCTCCCCGGCCGCCGCCGCACCCTCGCGCACCCAGAAGGCGGGCAGGTGCGCGGTTTCGAGCAGGTGGTCCTCCGGCAGGTCCCCGCGGGTTGCGGCGAACCGCAGCAGGACCAGTCGGCCGGCCAGCTCCCGGGCCGCGTAGCGGGTGAAGGAGGACGGCCGGTCGTCCACCATCAGCAACACCTCGGCGCCGCTCACACCGCCTCCAGCACCTGGCGGACGGCCTTGGCCGCGAGGGCCTGCTCCTCCTCGGGCAGTTCCGGGGAGAGCGGCACGCACAGCGTGCGCTCCAGCCGGTCCCTGGTCCGGGCGAAGCCGTCGCGGCTGAGAACGAGCGGGCCCTCGGGGGCGTGGTTCCACGGGAAGCCGTCCCGGTAGAGCGAACGGCGGCCGGTGAGCACCGGATGCTCGGGCAGCAGGTACTTGCCGAGCGTCCAGTTGGCGATGCCGGCCGCGGTGAGCGCGGCCACCGAGGCGTCCCGCAGCTCCCTGCTCTCGCACCGGAACCGCAGGCTGACCTTGACGTCGCCGCAGGCCCGGGGGAGGGCCACCAGGTCGGTCCGGTCGGGCAGTTCGGCCATGGCGATGGCGTACATCCGTTCCAGGCCGGCGAGCAGCTCGTCGAGGTGGCGGAACTGCTGGCACTGGACGGCCGCGACCTGCTCGCTCGTGACGAAGTTCTCCCCGAAGTGGGCGTCCTCGTTCCAGGTCGGGTAGTGGCCCGGCACCCGCGCGGAGCCGTGGTCGTGGTAGCGGCGCATGGTCGCCCAGGCGTCGTCGTCGCCGGTGACGACCAGACCGCCCTCGCCCGAGGTGAGGACCTTGTTGTGGTGGAAGCTGTACGTCCCCGCGTAGCCGGCCGTCCCGACGTACCGGCCGTCGGGGAAACGCGCGCCGAGGGACTGGGCGCAGTCCTCGATGAGGTACGGCACGTCCGCGGGCAGCGGTGCCACGGTGCCTTCCATGTGGGCCGTGATCACCCGCCGGGCGTCCGGTGGCAGCAGCGTGGGGTCCATGGAAAGGGAGTCGTCGGCGTCGACCAGCACCGGGATCAGGCCGCAGGACAGCACCGCGCCGGCCACCGCGACGAACGTCACCGCCGGGATGTGCACCAGGTCGCCGATGGCGGGGCGGGTGGAGATCAGTGCGAGCCGCAGCGCCTCCGTGCAGTTGTGCACGGCCAGGGCGCGGCCCGCGCCCAGGCGTTGGGCCACGGTCCGCTCCAGGCGGCAGGCCATGCTCTCGCTCTCGGTCTGGTACCGGAACAGGACCTGGTGCTCGATCACCTCGCGCAGCTCCGACATGTCGGACCAGTCGAGGTAGTTCGCCCCGTAGGGCAGGAAGCGCTGGCCGAGCCGCTTGTCGAGTGTGCTCATGGTGTGTCGGACTCCGTGATCGGCTGCGCGTCACCGCCGACGACCATTTCCTGGCCTCGGTAGTTCCGGAGCAGCAGGCCGTCGGGGGTGGGGGTGAAGGAGGGCCGTGCGATCGGGATCTTGCCGATCCGGGTGGTCAGGACGTACTGGGGGACGCCGAACCCGGTGATGTGGCCCTGCAGGCCGTCCATGATCTCCCAGCCCTTCTCCACCGTCGTCATGAAGTGCGAGACCCCGGTGACGTTGTCGCAGTGGTAGAGGTAGTAGGGCCGGACCCGGATCCGCAGCAACTCGGTCATCAGGGTGCGCATGGTGGCCACGTCGTCGTTGATCCCGCGCAGCAGCACGGTCTGGTTCCCGACCGGGATCCCGTGCCGCAGCAGGCGGTCCACGGCCGCCGAGGCCTCCGGGGTGATCTCCTTCGGGTGGTTGAAGTGGGTGTTCAGCCAGACCGGGTGGTAGCGGGACAGCATCGAGCAGAGGTCGTCGGTGATCCGCTGCGGCAACAGCACGGGGAACCGGCTGCCGATCCGGATGATCTCCACGCTGGGGATCGCCCGGAGTCCGGCGATGATCTCCTCCAGCTTGCCGTCCTGGTAGGAGAGCGGGTCGCCGCCGGTCAGCAGGACGTCCCGGATCTCGGGATGGTCGGCGATGTAGCGCAGGTCCTCGTCGAAGGAGCCGCCCTCGTCGTCACGGAAGTAGGTGCCGTCGACGTCGGTCGTGTGGAACTTGCGCGTGCAGTGGCGGCAGTAGACCGGGCAGGCCTCGGTGATCAGCATGATCACCCGGTCCGGGTACTTGTGCACCACCCGGTTGGTCTTGCGGTAGTAGGTGTCCCCGACCGGATCGACCTCGGCCCCGGGGAACTCCATCAGCTCACCGAGTGCCGGCACCGCCTGCTGCCGCACCGGGCAGCCGGGGTCGTCCGGGTCCATCAGCGAGGCGTAGTACGGGGTGACGCTCCAGCGGTACTTGCCCGCCACCCCTGCGATGGCCTCCTCCTCGTCGGCACTGAGGTTGATCCACTGCCGGGCCTTGGCGACGTTGGTGATGCGCCGGCGCATGTGCCAGCGCCAGTCGTCCCAGTCGGTCTCCGGGACCCTGGGGCGGATCAGTTCGGGGCGGGTGGCAGCAGCGGGTTCGCGAAGGGTGTCGGACATGGCGGCTCCAGCACGACGCGGAGGACGTGGACGAGGTGGCCTGCGACCGGTGCGGCCGGGCCGGCGGGCTGACGGGGCAGTACGTCGAGAAGGGCTGACGGGCGGGCGGGCTGTCGGGCGGGCTGACGGACGGGCGGCGGGCTCACAGCGGGGCGAGTGCGAGCTGGCGCAGGGTGCGGGCGACGCGCTGCGCGCCGCGCAGGTCGTCCAGGGCCGGGTCGAGCAGGTGCCACGGGCCTGCCCCGGCGGCCGCGGACGGCCCCCACAGGGCCGGATCGGCGGGATCGTCCGCCGAGGGCAGCGGCAGGACCTCGGAGAGCCGGTCGGCCAGGTCCCGCTGGGCGGCCCCGAGCGGTGGCAGCAGGGCCAGCGGGGCCCGCCGTGCCTGGGCGAGCGCGAGCGCCCCCAGCACCGGCGAGGCCAGGAACACGGCGGCGTCGGCGTGGAGCGCGTCCGGGTCGGCCTCTGCGGCCCGCAGCACCCGTACGGCGGGCTGCTCGCGGAGGGCGGACCGCAGGAGCTCCAACCCGGTGTCGGCCACCACGGTGCAGCCACCGGTGCGGCGCACCGCGGCGGCGGCCAGGTCCCGCAGTGCTCCGGACGCGAAGGCGGCCGCGTCGGCGTCGGGTACGCACCACAGCGACAGCAGCAGCAGTGTGCCCGAACGCTTGCGGCTCCGGCCGGTGCGCCGCGGTGCGAGGACCCCGGTGGGCCGTGTTCCCCGGGCCGGCGGCCCGCACGACGGCAGCCACCCCGGCC
>NZ_JBEXKC010000188.1:0-4647 GCF_040609475.1 Streptomyces sp. NPDC004667
GCAGGCCCACACGCGGGGTGTGACCGTCGACTGGACGGCCTTCTACGCCGGCAGCGGCGCCCGCCGCGTCGACCTGCCCACGTACGCCTTCCAGCGCGAGCGCTACTGGGTCGACTCCTTCGCCCCGTCGCAGGACGCCGTCTCGCTCGGCATCGAGTCGGCCGGGCACCCCCTGCTCGGTGCGGCCGTCGAACTGCCCGACACCGGCGGGTTCCTGTTCACCGGCCGGCTGTCCCGCCGTACGCACTCCTGGCTGGCCGAGCACGTCGTGGCCGACTCGGCGGTCGTGCCGGGCGCGGCCTTCGTCGAGCTCGCCCTGCGCGCCGGCGAGGAAGCCGGCTGCGGCCACCTGGAGGACCTCCTCCACGAGGCGCCGCTCCTGCTCCCGGAAGACGGGGCCGTCCAGCTCCGGGTGACCGTGGGCGGGACGGACGCGACCGGTCGCCGTACCGTCCAGGTGCACAGCCGCACCGAGGCGGGCGACGGCGACGCGGCGAACGGCGGGACCTGGTCCCGTCACGCCACCGGGCACCTCACCGAAACCGGGGCCGAGACGGAGGGCAGCGGCTCCACCGCCGCCGCCACCGGGCCCTGGCCGCCCACCGACGCCGAAGAGGTGCCGGTCGCGGAGCTGTACGACCGCCTGGCGGCCGCCGGGCTGTACCACGGGACGGCGCTCAGGACCCTCGACCGGGCCTGGGTGCGCGGCGACGAGGTCTTCGCGCAGGCCCGGCTCTCCGACGAACTGCGCTCCTCCGCCGCAGGGTTCGCCCTGCACCCCGCTCTCCTCGACGCGGCGGTGCAGATGCTGGGGGCCGCCACGGCTGGGACCGTCGCCCGCGAGGCCCTCACCTGGCGCGGAGTCCGGCTGCACGCGGCCGGAGCCGACACGCTGCGGCTGCGCGTCACTCCCGGCGCCACGGACACGGTCTCGGCGGAACTGGCCGACGAGCAGGGCGCACCCGTCGCCTCGGTGGAGGCCCTGGTGACCCGGGAGCTCGACGCCGAGCGGTTCGCGGTGGCCGACCGGCAGGGGGCGCACGATGCGCTGTTCCGCCTCGACTGGGTGCGGACGGCCGTGCCGGCCGGGGCGGGCGCCGCGACCCACGTGGTCGTCGGTGACGCCGGCGCCCGCTCGGGCCTCGCCGCCGCACTGGGCGGCGCCGGGGTTCCCGTGGCGGCGTACGAGGACCTCGCCGCACTGGACGAGGCCCTCACCGCCGGACGGCAGGCTCTGCCGGACACCGTGGTCATGCCGTTCACGGCACCCGAAGGCACCGCCCCCGCAGGGGTCGCGGCCCTCGACACGGTGGCGGACGGAGCGCGCGAGGTGACCCACCGGGCACTCGCCGCCCTGCAGGACTGGCTGGGCAACGGCCGCTTCGCCGGTGCGCGCCTCGCCGTCGTCACCCACGGAGCGGTGGCCGCGCACGCGGACACCGAGGCCGGCGACCTCGCCCACACCCCGGTCTGGGGTCTGGTGCGGGCCGCGCAGACCGAACACCCCGACCGGTTCGTGCTCGTCGACCTCGACGGCACGGACGCCTCCGGCCGGGCCCTCGCCGGGGCCCTCGCCTCGGACGAGCCCGAACTGGCCGTGCGCGGCGGGGCGCTGTACGCCCCCCGCCTGGCACGGGTGGCGGCGGCGGACCGTACCGGGGCGGCGACCGGCGCCGACGGGGCGACGGGCCGCATCGACACGAGCGGTACGGTCCTGGTCACCGGGGCTGCCGGAGGGCTCGCCGGCCTCCTGACCCGCCACCTGGTCACCGAACACGGCGTGCGTCACCTGCTGCTCACCGGCCGCAGGGGCGGCGAGAGCGAAGGGGCCGCCGAACTCACGGACACGTTGGTCGCGTTGGGCGCCGAGGTCACCTGGGCGGCCTGCGACGTCGCCGACCGGGAGGCCCTGGCCGCACTTCTGGCCTCCGTCCCGCAGGAGCGGCCGCTGACGGCGGTCGTCCACACGGCGGCGGTCCTGGACGACGGGGTCGTGGACCTGCTCACCCCCGAGCGGGTCGACCGGGTGATGCGGCCCAAGGTCGAAGGGGCCTTGCACCTGCACGAGTTGACGCGTCACCTCGACCTGTCGGCGTTCGTCCTGTTCTCGGCCGCCGCCGGTACCCTCGGCGGCGCCGGCCAGGCCAACTACGGTGCGGCGAACGTCTTCCTCGACGCCCTCGCCCGGCACCGGCGGGCCCGCGGCCTCACCGCCCTGTCCCTGGTGTGGGGCATGTGGGCGGAGGAGCGCGGGATGGCGGGCCGGCTCACCGAGGCGGAACGGGCACGCGCCGCACGCGGCGGTGTCGCACCCCTGTCGGCGGCCGAGGGCCTGGCGCTCTTCGACGCGGCCCTCGCGGCGGCGGACACCGAGCCGGTGCTGCTGCCGGTCGCGGTCGACCTGCCGACCCTGCGGGCCCGGGCGGCGGACGGGGGGATCCTGCCCGTGTTCCGCGGCCTGGTCCGCACCCCGGTCCGCCGACGGCGCCCGACGGCCGTACCGGCCGGGGCGAGCGCGGCCGAGTCGGGAGCGTCCCACGGGGGAGCCGAGCAGACGCAGGCGCAGCGACTGGCCGGGCTGTCCCCCGCCGAGCGGGAACGGACCGTACTGGATCTGGTGCGCGGCCAGGTGGCCGCCGTACTCGGGTACAAGTCGGCCGAACACATCGGGGAGGAGCAGGCGTTCAAGGAGCTGGGCTTCGACTCGCTGACGGCGGTCGAGCTGCGCAACCGGCTCGGCGCGGCCGCCGGGCTCCGGCTGCCCGCCACCTTGATCTACGACTACCCGAACCCGGCCGCGCTCGCCGGGTACCTGCTGGACGAGCTGGCCCCCGAGGGCACGAGCGGACGCAGGCTGTCTGTACTGGAGGACCTCGACCGCCTGGAGGGCACCTTCTCCTCGCTGGACCCGGCGGAACTGGCCGTCGCGGCCGGTGACGACGCGGCCCACGCACGGGTGGCGGTGCGCCTCCAGACCCTCCTGGCCCAGTGGAACGACGCCCGTAGCGCCGCCGACGGCACGGCGGCCGGGGAGATCGAGGACGCCAGCGACGACGAGCTGTTCGCCCTCATCGACAAGAAGTTCGGCCAGGGCTGAACCCCAACCACCCCCAGGCCGTACCGCCGGAACCCCTGTTCCGGCGGTACGGCCCCGGGATCCCCGGAATTCCTCCATATCCTCGGATTCCCCTGAACTCCATTGAATTCCCTTGAGCCCGTCCCCACCACGGTCTCGATCACGCGAACAGGTGAAGCGCCAGTGGCGAACGAAGCAAAGCTCCGCGAATACCTCAAGAAGGTCACGACGGATCTCGACGAGGCGTACGGACGTCTGCGGGACATCGAGAGCCAGGCCCACGAACCCATCGCCATCACGGCCATGAGTTGCCGGTTCCCCGGCGGGGTGCGCTCTCCCGAAGAACTCTGGGACCTGCTGGCCGCCGGCGGCGACGCGCTCACGGAATTCCCCGCGGACCGGGGCTGGGACCTGGACCACCTCTTCTCGGACGACCCCGACGACCAGGGCACCTCGACCACCCGTGAGGGCGGATTCCTCACCGGTGCCTCCACCTTCGACGCCGACTTCTTCGGGATCTCCCCGCGCGAGGCGATGGCGATGGACCCGCAGCAGCGGTTGCTGCTGGAGACCTCGTGGGAGGCGTTCGAGCGGGCGGGCATCGACCCGAACGCCCTGCGCGGCAGCCAGTGCGGCGTGTTCGTCGGCATGAACGGCTCCGACTACCTCACCCCGCTGCTCGAAGCGGCCGAGGACTACGCGGGGCACCTGGGCACCGGCAACGCCTCCAGCGTGCTGTCGGGCCGGCTCTCGTACACCTTCGGTCTGGAGGGGCCGGCCGTCACCGTCGACACGGCCTGCTCGGCGTCGTTGGTCGCCCTGCACCTGGCCGCGCAGGCCCTGCGGGCGGGGGAGTGCTCGCTGGCCGTGGCCGGCGGCGTCCACGTGATGTCCACGCCCGGCCTGTTCGTGGAGTTCAGCAAGCAGCGAGGGCTGTCCACCGACGGCCGCTGCAAGGCCTTCGCGGCCGGCGCCGACGGCTTCGGCCCGGCGGAGGGCGTGGGCGTCCTGCTCCTGGAGCGGCTCTCCGACGCACGGAAGAACGGCCGCCCGGTGCTGGCCGTGATCCGCGGCAGCGCCATCAACCAGGACGGCGCCTCCAACGGCCTGACCGCCCCCAACGGCCCTTCGCAGCAGCGCGTCATCCGGCAGGCCCTCGCCAACGCCCGGCTCTCGACCGATCAGGTCGACGTGGTGGAGGCACACGGTACGGGCACCTCCCTCGGCGACCCGATCGAGGCGCAGGCCCTGCTGGCGACGTACGGGCAGGAGCGGCCGGAGGGGCAGCCGCTGCTCCTGGGGTCCGTGAAGTCGAACATCGGGCACACGCAGGCCGCTGCCGGTGTGGCCGGTGTGATCAAGATGGTGCTGGCGATGCGCCACGGGGTGCTTCCGCAGACCCTGCACGTGGACGCGCCGTCTCCGCACGTGGACTGGGAGTCCGGCGCGGTCGCCCTCCTCACGGAGTCGACGGCATGGCCGGAGACGGACCGTCCGCGTCGTGCGGGTGTGTCGTCGTTCGGGTTCAGCGGGACGAACGCGCATGTGATCGTGGAGCAGGCGCCGGAGCC
>NZ_JBEXKC010000189.1:0-4619 GCF_040609475.1 Streptomyces sp. NPDC004667
CACGTTCCCGGCGTACAGCAGCTGGGGCGGGTGCGCCGGCGGATCGGTCGGGGTGCCGGGCGCGGCCGTCGTCCGGACCCCGCCGGGCCGGGCCGCCCAGGCGCCCAGGGCCCTGGTGAGCAGGGCCCGGTCGGCGGTCCGGGAGCCCCGGGCGGGCCAGGCGGTGAAGTCCACGCGGGCGGTGTCGGCCCAGGCCCCGGCCGGGACCCTGCCCAGCCGGGCGGGGTCGAGCACCCCGGCGGCGACGGGTCCGGCCGCCGGCGCCGCTTCGGTGCGCGGGGGCGAGGAGTCGGCCGCGAGGACCCCGCAGACCAGCGCCAGCACGGCCGCCGCGGCCCACCCGGCGCGGACCCCGCGGCGGCGGCGCAGCAGGTCGGTGGGGCGGGCGCTGACCACGCTGGCGTCGAACTCCGGGTTCCGCAGGACCGGCAGGAGCGTTTCCCCCACGGGTACGGCGAGCGCCTCCCGCACGGCGTCCGCCGCTGCGGCCGCACCCGCCGACCCGGCCGCACCCGCCGACCCGGCCGCACGCACCGACCCGGCCACGCCCGCCGCGCCCAGCACCCGGGCGACCGCCTCCTCGGGCAGTCCGTCGATCCGGTGCAGGACGAAGGCGGCCCGGACCGGGCCGGGCGCCTCCCCCAGCAGCCGGGCCGCCTCGTCGACGCCGCCCGCCGGGGGCCACAGCCGCAGCCCCCACACGAAGGGCGGGGTGAGCGGCCGGCCGGTCCGGGCCAGCAGGCGGCGGGCCCGTCCGGTGGGGGCGAGGACCGCGCGCAGGACGCGTACGCGCAGCTCCTCCAGGGGCCCGCCGGGGCTGTCGGGGCCGCCCGGCCCGCCGGGGGCGCGGCCACCGGGCCCCCTGGGCAGGGCGTGCTGGACGGCGCGGTGCGCCAGGAGGACCCGGGTGTGCCGGCCCAGGGAGGGCGGGAGGGTCACGTAGGCGAGGCGGACCAGCCGGGGGTACTGCTCGACGAGCACCGCCTCGGCCCGTTCGAAGGCCGTCCGGCCCGGGGGCGCGGGCGGCGCCGGGTACTGCGGGGACGCGGGCTCGGTCGGCCGGCCGGGCTGCCCGGAACCGGAACGCGGTGTTGTGGCCACGGTCGGACAAACGAGTGAATCATGGGATGGTCACACGCCGTGTCCGTGGCGGGCGCCCGCCACGGTTCCACCCCGCGTCCCGGCATATGCGTTCGCGCTGGCCGCACCCCCGATCGGTCGATATCGATCACCAACCGGTCATCACCAAACGTAATATTTCCAGGTTTCTTCTCTGCGCCCTCCGAGTGCGCCCGCGCTGCTTCCATGGACCCGCACAGGGGATGAGGTGGGGAACGGTGAGCGATGGCGGACCGGAGGAGTCCGGCGGGGCCGTGGGACTGCCCAGCCGCAGGCGGCAGCCGACGCCCATGAGCCAGTGGAGTCCGACCGCGCGCCTTTCGTACTGGGCCTTCCACGCCAACCGGCGGCCCGCGTACATGCGCTTCGCGTACCTCCAGCTCGGCTCCGACACGGCCGCCGAGGACGCCGTGGACGCCGCCTTCGAATCGATCATGAACGAGTGGCTCCGCATGCTGCACATGGACCGGCTCGACGCCTACGCCTGGACCGTCCTCAAGCAGCGCATCGTCGACTGGCAGCGGCGCCGCGACCCCCGCCACCACCGGCCCGAGCCGATGGACACCAGCGCCTTCGAGGCGGCCCTCAAGGAGGCCCACGCCGACCAGTACGAGGTGCTCACCGACACCATCCGCTTCTACTCGGCGGTCTCCCGCCTCGCCGAGCGCCAGCGGGACGCCGTGATGCTGCGCTACGGACTCCAGTGCACCCCCGGCGAGGCCGCCTCCGTGATGGGCGTAGACGAGGCCACCGTCCGCTCCCAGCTCGGACAGGCCCACCGCCGCCTCGCCCGGCTCCTCGACGCGTCCGCCGGATCATGAGGCCCCGCGAGACCGACGCCGACGGCGCCCCCGCAGGACCTCCGCGCGCGCTGGCCGAGTTCCTGGCCCGGGCGGGCGTGCGCGACCGCTACCCGCACTACGACCTCGGCGCGGCCGAGTCCCGGCTGCTGCGCGTCCCGCGCGCCCCCGGCGCGACCGCGGCGACGGTCAGGAACCGGCGCCGCCCCTTCGGCTGGAGCGACCCGGCCCGGGACTGTCCCCTCGACTCCGAACGGGCGCGCCGGGACCTCAAGGCCGCCTGCCTCGCCGTCGTCTGCGACCCTCGCGCCGCGCACGACCTCGGGCGGTTCACCGACGGCCATCAGGGCGACCCGCCCGGGGCGGTGGTCTTCGGCTGTCTGCTGCACCTCGCCGGGCTGCGCGAGGGCTCGCGCTTCTGGTGGCAGTTCGCCGCGGGCTCCGGCAGCCCCCGCACCGCCACCGCCGCGTACTGCCTCTTCCTCGACCACTCCCGCCGCGGCGAGCACCACGACGCCCGGCTCTGGGCACGGGAGCTGGGGCGGCGGGGATTCCGCCCCGGCGGCCGCCGCGAGCTGCGCGAGGTACGGCTGTGCGCCCAGGCGGCCGTCCTGCGCTACGTGGACCAGCCCGACGACCCCGACCTGGGCCCGGTGCCGCTGCCCCGGGCGGGGCTGCCCGCGGTGCTCGCCGCGTTCCTGCCGCCGCCCCCGCTCCCCGCGCGCGGGCCCGGCCCCGGACCGGGCCCGCTGCGCCGCCCCGCGCCGACGCCGGCCGCGCGGGGGACGGTCGTCCGGGCCGACCAGGGCGGGGCCCTGGCGGAGGCGCGGCGCGCACTGGCCGTCGTACGGGTCCTGGAGCGGCACCCCCTGGGGGTGCCGACCACCCGGCTCGCACGCGACTCCGGCCTGACCGAGGCGGCGCTGCGCCCGCTCCTGGCCATGCTGTGCGAGGAGCAGTACGCCTACCGGCCCGGGGCGGGGGTGTACGCGCCCGGCCCGGCCCTGGACCGGCTCGCCGCACCGGGCGGCACGGGCCTGGCAGGGCAGCTCCAGCGCACCCTCGCGCTGACCCGCGACAGCGCGGGCGCCGCCGTGTACCTCAGCCGGTACGCGCAGGACGAGGTCCGGATCGCGCGGAGGGAGGGCGGGCCGGGGGCTCCGCCGGTGCGGGAGTGGGTGGACTTCCGGGCGGCCGCGCCCGCCCGCGCGGCCGGCCCGTGCCCGCTGAGCCGGCCGGACCACCGGGACCGGGCCGGCCACGTACCCCGCCACCGCCCGGCCGGGCCGACGGCGCGGACGATCACCTACGGCCGGACCCTGTTCGGCGCCCTGGACGCGTTGGCCCCCGGCACCCCCGTCTTCGACCTGCGCGAGTACTCCCCCGGGGCCGTCCGCTCGGCGGTGCCGATCACCGCCGGCGGCGCCGCCGGGAGCCTCGCGCTCCCGCTGCCGGCGAGCCACGCGCACCGGCTGCGCTCCGCGGCCGAGGCCCTGCGCAGCAAGGCCGTACCGGTCCTCCTGGCCCTCCTCCTGTCCGGGGCCATCCCCCCGGACCCCGCCCCGGACGCCACCGCGGATCCCGCCCCCGCGACCGCCGCGGATCCCGCGCCCGCCCGCCCCGCCGCCCCGCCCGCGCCGGCCACCCCGCCCGGCCCGGCGTCCGCCACCCGCATGACCCCGGAGACCCTGCGCCTGCTGGGCCGGCTCTTCCGCACCCCGCTGACCCGCGCCACCGCCCCACGGGGCCCCCACCTGGTCAGCGACCCCGCGACGGCGGCGGCCTACCTCTTCGAGGCCGACGCCCCACCGGACCCCGACCGCCCCCGCCTCGCCCTCCCCCGCACCTTCACCCAGGTCACCCCGGGCACCCTCCCCGCCCCGAACGGCCTGGTGGTCCTCCACATGTGACCCCTCTTCCACGACGGCGACCGGCGAGCCCGCCGGACCCCCGGCCGGCCGGGGGTCCGGTAGATTCGATCAACAGCCGATCGGCAAGGGAAGCGGCCGGGTGCCGCGCACGTCACAGGGGGCGGGGAGTGCGGAGCCGACAGGGGCAGGACCACCGCCGGGAAGCGCTGCTGGAGTGCTGGCGCGCCATCGAGCTGTTCGGTCCTCCCGGCATCCCGGCATTACCCCGACGGCGTCCCGCCGCACGGTCCGGGCCGAGGAACGAGTACGTCGTCGACCTGACGCCGCTGCCGGGACGGGTGGCGCCGCACCTGCCGTGGGACGCCGACCATCCGGACACGGGCGCACGACGGGCACCGAACGGCCGGATGTGGCGGCACGAGGTCTATTGCGGGGTCTTCGATCTGGAGCTGCTCCGCCAGGCGATGATCGCCGTACTGCCCGAGGGGACCGATCCGGATCCCGGTGTGCCGCAGTCCGAGCTGACGCTGCCGGGCCAGAGCTCCATGTTCGCCCTGGTCGTGGACGAGGAGGGGCGACCGGTGGAGGACACGTCCGTGATCTCCGCCTGCGCCTGGGCCACCGGCCGCCTCTTCGATCCGGGACCCTCCGAACCGGGTTGGCTGGACGGCTTCGAGGACCTCGACGAGGCGTTCGGCGCGGCGATCGACGAGCTGACGGCCACCGCGATCCCCTACGGCTCCGCCGCCCCGGCCCCCGCCCCGGCCCCCGGCACGGCGTACGAGCAGCGGCCCGGCTCCGGCCGCGGGCCGGGAACCGCGGCCGGGGC
>NZ_JBEXKC010000190.1:0-4591 GCF_040609475.1 Streptomyces sp. NPDC004667
GTCGACGCGTGCGGCGACGGCCCGGACGGTCAGGTCGGCCTTCTCCCGCAGACGTGTCAGGTCGGCCGCGAACTCCGCTCGCGATAAAGGGGGTTGAGGGGGCGACGGGGTGGGGTCCATGGGGCCTCCGTGGTCCGGTTCCGCTACGGCGGTGATGCGGTGGACCACCCTTCCCGCGCCCATTCGGCCATGTGGCCACAACAGGGGGAAGCGGTTCCTTTCTACGCCACCTCACCAGCGCTTTCCGGCCGGTCACTGCCCTCTCCGGCCCCTCAGGCGCCCCACCCATCCCCGACCCTGTCCACCCCTCCCCGCCGGTCCCCGGACTTCCGGGCTCCCGCGCGGAGGAAGCCGCCGCTTCCTCGGTGGCCGAAACCCTGCCGCCTTCGCCCGGCCAGGGCGGAGCGGTTTCGGCCGTTCATGGCGGATGGGGGGTTCTCGGCGTGTTTGGCGGGATAGTGCTGGGGGCGGCGGGGACCGCGCCCCGTGGGGGGAGCGCCCGTGGAGCCGACAGGGGGATGTGGCGATGGCCAACCTGCACTACGAGATACTCACCGATCCCGCACAGCTTCAGGTATCCGGCACGGGCAAGGACGAGGAGTCGCCCGGGACGGTGCACATCGTCGTGTCCAATCCGAACGCGTGGTTCGTGACCCTTTACGATCTCGCCGTGACAGTGCCGTACGGCACCGGCCGGGACCATCTGACCGTCGACCCGGACCGGATCAGCGCCCGGGTCAGTCGCAGCACGCTGAGCCCCACGGTCGACCTCGCGGACAGCTGGGACGCCACGACCGGGACCTACCGGCTGGAGTCGTCCTCGGGCGCGCGCCTGCGGCGGGGCGAGGTCATCGTCATCGAGCTGACCGGCTTCCCCGTCTCCTCCGAAGAGGGGCTGGTCCTGCTGTCCGTGGCGGAGGAGTCCCACGGCCGGGGCGCCAGGAACGAACATCTCGTCACGCTGAGCCTGCTGAAGCGGGCTCCCCGGATCCCCCGCAACTTCCGTGCGGAGAAGACCTTGCTGGGCCCGACGGAACGGGTCACCCTGCGGTGGGACGGACCCGACGGCCTGGATTACAGGATCCAGGGTCCCGACGGTCCGGCCCAGCCCGTCCCGCAGCGATCCGGACCGGACTGGAGCTGGTCGCCGAATCCGGGTGAGGAGCCCCGGCGGGACGCCACCTACATCCTGATCGCCAGCCCCCGGAGCGCGCACCAGCCGGGGTACTACCTCACCACCACGGTGCACCTGCGCAGCCCCGAGTTCGAGAGCGTCACGGCGACGCACGGACTGTCCGCCCCGTGGGTGCAGGGCATCGACCACGAGGGCCGGATCGAGTTCACCGACCTGGGCGCGAAGGTCCTGGACAGGCAGCGCAACGACGGCACGCTCGCCGCGCAGGCGGCCACCGTGGAAACCGTCACCGCCACGACCGGTGTCACGACCCCGTGGGTCAAGGGCACCGCACACGAAGGCCGTATCACCTTCACCGACCGGGGCACCGAGGTCCTCGACGACCGGCAGGCGCCGGGCACCGTCACCGCCGCATCGCTGGAGGCGGACACCGTGAGCGCGGCGCTGGTGCGGGGGCGTGACGTCGCAGCGGGATGGATCCGGTTCCCCGCCGACGGGATCACGGTCGGCCACGGCCCCGGCGGCGACCCGGGCGTCGTCACGGCGGACCGGGTCCGGGTGAACGGCATCAACACCACCTGGGTGGGTGACGTCGACGGCGGCAGGGGGTGGATCGAGTTCCCGCAGTCAGGGGTGAACATCCGCAAGGACGGGACACAGGAATGGGGCACCGTCGCCGCCGACAAGGCGGATCTGACCGGTATCAACACCTCCTGGGTGCAGGGCCGCACGACCGCGGACGGGTGGATCGAGTTCCCGGCCCAGGGGCTGAACGTGTTCCAGGGGGCCGGTGACCGGCAGTGGGGCACCGTCGCGGCCGGCACCGCGGACCTCAATGACGTCGTCACACACCGGGCCCGGGTGAAGGAACGGCTCAACCTGGAGGGCGGTCTGACCGTCGACGACGTGCTGGAGACGCAGGACGGCCCGCCCCGGCTGATCGTCCACGGCCGCCTCGACGCCCAGGGCGAGGTGCTGGCCGACCGCCAGGTCACCGTCGCCGGAGACCTCACCACCAAGGGGATGCTCCGGGTCCACGGGGAGTCGCGGTTCCGGGGCAAGGTGAACGCCAACGGGCACCTTTCCGTCCGCAATGCGGACGCCTGGATCATGCACACGAACGACGGGCAGATCTCGGTCCAAGGAGACCTGCGCGTCCACGGAGCCTTCCGCTCCGACAGCTGACCGCTGACCGCTGACCGCTGACCGCTGACCGCTTCACCGTCGCGCTTGCTCCGCCGGCCCCGTGGGCCCGGCGGAGCAGGCCCACCTCAGGAGAGCACGAGCCGCGGCAAGTGCGGCCCCCAGCACGGCCCGTGGAGCGACCACGAGTGGCGCGGCCGGTGGGGTGACGAGCCGCCCTTCCCCACGCCGGACGGGGGACGCGGCGTTCCCCCGGAGCGGCTGAAAACGCCGTTTCTTGATCGAGAATTACATTCGAACGCAGGTGTTGTGACGGGTCCCCCCGTTCGCTACGATCGCAACCCTCGACGGCCGTAAATCCGCTTATTCCAGGGGGCATTGTGGGTGCGTTGGCGTCGGCAACACTCCCCGAGCGGAATTCTTGATGGATGAGGCCGACGAGAAATTACAACACTCCGGTCCTTTATTATCCGAAAGCGCTTCCCCGTCCCCGTTCCGTAGGCGGGATTTCGCGCTCTTCTGGACAGCGGGCGCAGTCGACGGTCTCGGCACCTGCGCGTCCTCCCTCTTCCTTCCTCTGATCCTGCTGGGCGCCGGACACCCGGCCGGACTCGCCGGACTCGTCGCCTCCGTGGCACTGGTCAGCGGTCTGGTGGTCTCGCCGGTCGCGGGCGTCTACGCCGACCGCCTGCCCCGCAAGCCGATGATGTACCTGGCCGCCCTGGTCGCGGCGGGCGCCATGGGATCGGTGTTCGTGACCGTGGCCCTCGGCCACGTCGTCTTCGTCCACGTGCTCGCCGCCGCGGTCGTCGAGCAGGCGGCCAGCGCCACTTACGGGGCGGCGGCCTCCGGGACGATCCGGCGGCTGGTGCCGCCCGAGGGGTACTCCCGGGCGATCGGGTACCTTCAGGCGCGCGACCAGGCCGTGCAGATCGTCGGACCGACCCTGGGCGGCGTGCTGTTCCAGCTGGCGCGGTGGGTCCCGTTGCTCGCGGACGCGGTGTCCTTCCTGCTGGTGGCCGCGTTGAGCAAGGCGATCCGCACGGACCTGATGCCCGCCCCGCCCGGTCGCACGGATCGCACGGATCCGGCCCCGTCGTTCGGCCGGGACCTCGCCGAGGGGCTGCGCTTCGTGTCCTCCGAACCCTTCCTGCGCTTCGTGGTCGTGTGGACCGCCGGGATCAACGCGCTGCTCGGCGCCCTGTACTTCCACGCGGTGTTCACCTCCCAGGCCCGGGGCGCCAGCCCCTCCTCCATCGGTCTCGTCCTCACCCTGGCGGGCGTCGGCGGGCTGCTGGGCGCCCTCGCCGCGCCGTGGCTCGTACGGCGGCTCCGGGCGGCACCGATCGTGACGGGCGCGTCCTGGGCCATGGTGCCCACGGCGGCCGGGCTCGCGTTCACGTCCCGGACCTGGGCCTACGGACTGCTGCTCGGCGGGGTCTCGCTGATCGTGCCGTCCGTGGTGGTGGTGCTGCAGACCCGGGCGATGCTGGTCACCCCCGACCGGCTGCTGGCCCGGATGGGAACGGTACTGGGCACCGCCGGCCAGGCCGTCGCGGTGCTCGCGCCCGTGACGGCGGGGGTCCTGGTGGCGGCGTACGGAGGACGCGCGGTGGCACTGGGCTGCGCGGGCGCGTTCGCCGGGCTGGCGCTGTACGCGACCGCCAGGGCCGGGCTCGTGGCGGGAGGGGCCGAGTGACACCGGCCGCGCCGAGGACGGCCGCGCGCACCTACGGCGTCTACCGGCCTGTGCTGCCCGTGACCAGCCCCCGCCACCCGGAGCGGATGGTGTACACCGGGGACGCGGACGGCCGGTGCGAGATCTTCACGTGGGACCGCGCCACCGGCACCGGGCGGCAGGTGACGGACCGTCCGCACGGCACGCTGCTGTGCGCCATCGACGAGGACGAGGCCGTCTGGTGGTTCGACGAGGACCGCGGCGGCAGCGGCGGCTGGCGCACCCAGGACTTCGACGGCGGCCCCGACCGGCCGGCGCTCGCCGGGGTCCCGTACGGGCGCCCCGCCGGGCTGGCGCTGACGGCGGGGGGCACGGTGGCCGTGGGCATCCGCGGTCCCGGAGGACTCGGCGTCCACATCGGGCGGCGCGGCGGCACCGCGGCGGCCGTCCTGCACACCACGGAATCCGGCACGCTGTGCGACCTGGCCCCGGACGGCGGGCTGCTGGCGGTGTCCGGACCCGCTCACTCCGCCCGCGCCGTGACGCTGCTGCGCCCGGACGGCACCACGGTCGCGGTGCTCTCCGGCACCCGGGAGCGCACCTGGGCGCTCGGCTTCGCGCCGGCGCCCGCGACC
>NZ_JBEXKC010000191.1:0-4558 GCF_040609475.1 Streptomyces sp. NPDC004667
GGCCGCGGCGGCGGCCGGCGGGCCCGCCGCGGGCGAGCAGACGGCACGGGCGCTCGCCCTGCGCCTGTCCGGCCTCGACCCGGCCGCCCGGCACCGGGAACTGCTCACCCTGGTACGGGGCGAGATCGCCGCGGTCCTCGGCTTCGCCGGACCCGGCGCCGTCGAACCCGCCCGGCCGCTGCGCGAGACCGGCTTCGACTCGCTGACCGCCGTCGAGCTCCGCAACCGGCTCACCGCCGCGACCGGACTGCGCCTGTCGCCGACCCTCGCCTTCGACCACCCCACCGCACAGGCCGTCGCCGAACACCTCGACGGGGAACTGCGCGCCACCGGGAACGGCAGCGCCGCCGCGGGCGAAGCGGCCCTCGCCGGGCTCGCCGCCCTGGAGGCCGCACTCGCCGCCCTGGAGACCGACGACATCGCCCACGAGACCGTCCACCGCCGGCTCACCCGGCTCGTCGCCTCGGTGGCGGCCGCCGCCGGGCCGCCCGCCGCACCGGCCCCCCTCGCGGCGGTCCCCGCCGCAGCCGCCGGGACCGGCCTGGATTCGGCCGACGACGAAGAACTTTTCGCCTTCATCGAGGAGCAGTTGTGACGGAGAGCGCCCCGCAGCCCACGGCCGGAAGCGACGACAACTCGGCCAGGATCCGCGACTACCTCAAGCGGGTCACCGCCGAACTCGTCAGCACCCGCGAACAGCTGAGGGCCGTGGAGGAGAGCGCCCGCGAACCCGTCGCGATCGTCTCCATGAGCTGCCGCCTCCCCGGCGGCGTACGCACCCCCGAGGCGCTGTGGCAGCTCCTCGAATCCGGCACCGACGCGATCTCCGGCCTGCCCGCCGACCGCGGCTGGGACCTCGACGCGCTGTACGACCCGGACGGCGCCGCCCCCGGCACCAGCTACGCCCGCGAGGGCGGGTTCCTCCACGACTGCGCCGACTTCGACCCGGAGTTCTTCGGGATCTCGCCCCGCGAGGCCCTCGCCATGGACCCGCAGCAGCGGCTCCTGCTGGAAACCTCCTGGGAGGCGTTCGAACGCGCCGGGCTGCGCCGGGAAGACGTCCGCGACAGCCGTACGGGCGTCTACGCGGGCGTCATGTACGACGACTACGGCGCCCGCGTCCCCCACACCCCGGGCACGGCCGTCCCCGAGGGCCTGGAGGGCTACCTCGTGAACGGCAGCGCGGGCAGCGTCGCCTCCGGCCGGATCTCCTACACCTTCGGCCTGCGCGGACCGGCCGTCACCGTGGACACCGCCTGCTCCTCCTCGCTCGTCGCCCTGCACCTGGCCGCGCAGGCCCTGCGGGCCGGGGAGTGCGACCTCGCGCTCGCGGGCGGAGCCACCGTGCTGTCCACGCCGACCATGTTCATCGACTTCTCGCGCCAGCGGGGCCTGGCCGCCGACGGCCGCTGCAAGGCGTTCTCCGACGACGCCGACGGCACCGGATTCGGCGAGGGCGCCGGCATGCTGCTGCTCCAGCGGCTCTCCGACGCCCGTCGCGACGGCCGCACCGTCCTGGCCGTACTGCGCGGCTCGGCCGTCAACCAGGACGGCGGCGGCGCCGGACTGACCGCCCCCAACGGCCCGGCCCAGCAGCGCGTCATCCGGGCCGCCCTGCGCCAGGCCGGGCTCACCGCCGACCAGGTCGACGCCGTCGAGGCCCACGGCACCGGAACCAGGCTCGGCGACCCGATCGAGGCCCAGGCCCTCCTCGCCACCTACGGCCGGGCCCGGCCCGCCGGAGAACCGCTGCTCCTCGGCTCCCTCAAGTCCAACATCGGCCACGCGCAGGCCGCCGCCGGTGTCGCGGGCGTCATCAAGACGGTGCTGGCCCTGGGGCACGGGGTCCTGCCCCGGACGCTGCACGCCGACACCCCGTCCAGTCGCGTCGACTGGACCGCCGGAGCCGTCACCCTGCAAACCGAGCGCACCCCCTGGCCGCGGCGGGGGGAGGGGCCGCGCCGGGCCGGGGTCTCCGCCTTCGGGGCGAGCGGCACGAACGCCCACGTCATCCTGGAGTCCGCCGAACAGCCGCATGCCGCCGGGCAGCCGCAGGCCGGGCAGCCGCTGAGCCCGATGGCGGTGGGGCCGAACGCCGGGTCCGCCGGGTCTGCCGAGGCCGCCGGGTCCCCCGGGGCTGCCGGCTCCGCCGGGGCTGCCGGGTCCCCCAGGACTGCCGGGTCGCCCGGGTCTGCCGGGTCCCCCGAGGCCGCCGGGTCCGCCGGGGGCTCCGAGCAGCCGGGGCCCGCCGCCTGGGTGCTCTCCGCCCGGACCCGGGCCGCCCTGCGCGACCAGGCCCGCCGCCTCGCCGACCACGTCGCCGCCCGGCCCGCGGGCCGTACCGACCCCGCCGCCGTCGCCTCCGCGCTCGCCCACTCCCGCACCGCCTTCGCGCACCGCGCCGTCGTCCTCGGGGACGACCTCGACTCCCTGCTGCACGGCCTCGGCTCCCTCGCCGGGGACGAACACCCCGACACCGGGGCGACCGTCACCGGCGAGGCCGCCGAGGACCGCCGCACCGCGTTCCTCTTCACCGGCCAGGGCAGCCAGCGCCCCGGTACCGGCCGCGAACTGTACGCCGCCGAACCGGTGTTCGCCGCCGCCCTCGACGAGGTCTGCGCCGCCTTCGACCCCCACCTGCCGCGCCCGCTGCGCACCGTGATGTTCGCCGGGCCCGGCTCACCCGACGCAGCCCTCCTCGACCGCACCCGGTACACGCAGCCCGCCCTGTTCGCCCTCGAAGCCGCCCTGTACGCGCTCGTCACCTCCCGGGGCCTGCGGCCCGACGCCCTCGCCGGGCACTCCGTCGGCGAACTCACCGCCGCCTACGCGGCCGGGGTGTTCTCACTGCCCGACGCGGCCCGGCTCGTCGCGGCCCGCGGCCGGCTGATGGACGAACTGCCCGGGGGCGGGGCCATGGCCGCGCTCCAGGCCGGAGAGGAGGAAGTGCGCCCCCTGCTGGCCGGACGGGAGGACCGGATCGACCTCGCCGCCGTCAACGGGCCGGCCGCCGTCGTGGTCGCCGGGGACGAGCCCGACGTGGCGGAACTGGTCGAGCACTGGAAGAGCCGCGGTCGCGCCGCACGGCTCCTGACCGTCAGTCACGCCTTCCACTCGCCCCACATGGACGGCATGTTGACACAGTTCGAAGCGATCGCTCGCGGCGTCGAATTCCACCCGCCGAGGATTCCTGTCATGTCGAACCTGACCGGACGGCTCGCCACCGGCGACGCCCTGCGCACCGCGGACCACTGGGTCCGCCATGCGCGCCGTCCCGTACGGTTCCTCGACGGGATCCGCGCGCTGCGCGCCGAGGGCATCGACACCTTCGTCGAACTCGGCCCCGACGCCGTCCTCACGGCCATGACCCGCACCGTCCTCGACGACGACGCGGAACACCACACCGGCCCCGCCGCCTCCTCGGCGTCGGCCCCCGCACCGGCTCCGGCCCCCGCCGCTGCCCCGGTCGCCTTCCCCGTGCTGCGCCGCGGCAAGCCCGAGGCCCCCGCCTTCGCCCGCGCCATGGCCACCGCCTTCGTCCACGGCCTGCCCGTCGCCCCCGCCCCCGAGCCCGCCCCCGGTACCGGCCTCGCCGCCGAGCTGCCCACGTACGCCTTCCAGCGCACCCGGCACTGGCTCGCGGCCCCCGCCCCGGCGGCCCCCCTCGCCTCCGCCGGAGTCGACACCGCCGGACACCCCCTGCTCGCCGCCCGCGTCGAACTGCCCGACGCGCAGGGCGCCGTGTGGACCGCGACCCTGTCCACCGCCGCCCAGCCCTGGCTCGCCGGGCACACCGTCGCCGGCCGTACCGTCCTCCCCGGCACCGCCCTCCTCGAACTCGCCCTCACGGCCGCCGCCGGCGACGCCCTCGCCGAGCTCACCTTCGAGAACCCGCTCGTCCTGCCTGAAGACACCGCCGTCCGCCTGCGCGTCCACCTCGGCCCCGCCGACGCCGACGCCACCCGGACCGTCCGCGTCGACTCCGCCCCCGCCGGCACCACCGACTGGACCCCGCACGCCACCGGCCGCACCGCGCCCGACGGGTCCACCGCCCCCGACGCGGACGCCTTCGACGGCCTCACCGGCAGCTGGCCGCCCGCCGGCGCCGAACCCGTCGCCCTGGACGGCGAGTACGCCCGCTTCGCCGCCGCCGGCATCGGCTACGGCCCCGCCTTCCAAGGGCTCCGGGCCGTCTGGCGGCGCGGCGAAGACGTCTTCGCGTACGCCGCCCTGCGCCCCGAGGAGAGCACCGACGCCACCGCGTACGGACTCCACCCGGCCCTCCTCGACGCCGCCCTGCACGCCGTCACCGCCGCCCGGCCCGACGCCCACGGACTCGTCCCGTTCTCCTGGACCGGTACCGCCCTGCACGCCCGCGGCGCCGACGCCCTGCGCGTACGGATCTCCCCGGCCGGCCCCGACGCCTACACCGTCAGCGCCACCGACCCCGAAGGCCTGCCCGTCCTCGGCGCCGCGTCCCTCCTACTGCGCAGGGTCGCCACCGACCGGATCGCCGCCGCGGCCCCCGCCCGCACCCCGCTGCTCCAGCCCGCCTGGA
>NZ_JBEXKC010000192.1:0-4454 GCF_040609475.1 Streptomyces sp. NPDC004667
TTTGACGACATAGTCGTCGGCGCCCGCCTCCAGTCCGGACACCACGTCGAGGGCGTCGCCGCGCGCGGACATCATCAGGACCGGGACCAGGCTCTCCTCGCGGATCCGGCGGCACAGCCCGATGCCGTCGAGCTCGGGCAGCATCACGTCGAGGATCAGCAGGTCGTACCTGCCGGCCCGGAACGCCTCCAGGCCGTCGAGTCCGTTCACGGCCACCGCGACCTGATAGCCGTACCGCTCCAGGGACAGCTGTACGGCGCGGCGGATGGTGGCGTCGTCCTCGACGACGAGGACGCTGACGGGGTCTGGGACCCGGGGTGCCGACACGCCACCTACCTGCTCACAAACGGACATTTGTGGGATCCATCCTAGGGGGTGGGGGCAGTGGGGCCCGGGGTGCGGTCACAGCCGGAAGGAGGCCGCGACGGGCAGGTGGTCGCTGTTGGTGGCGGGAAGGGTCCACGCCGAGGTCGTGCCCATGCCCTTCACCAGGATCTGGTCGATGCGGACCATGGGGAACGCGGCGGGCCAGGTGAAGCCGAAGCCGGCGCCCGCCTCGCGCTGCGCGGAGGTCAGCTGGGAGGTCACCGGTCGCAGGGCCGAGTCCTCCGCCGTCCCGTTGAAGTCACCCATCACGACGACCCGGGCCAGCGGCTCCGCCCGCACGGCCTCGGCCAGCTTCCGGGCCGCATCGTTGCGCTGGGCGGTGGTGAATCCGGCGTCCGGGGTCACGCGTACCGAAGCGAGGTGGGCGGCGAAGACCGCGACGGGGCCGCCCGGGGTCTCGACGGGGGCCCGTACGGCACGCGTCCACGGCATGATCGGCACCGCTTCCACGCCGGTCAGCGGGTGCTTGCTCCACAGTCTGACGCCGAGGGTGTCGGAGCGGTACGGATAGCCGGCGTCCAGCTCGCGCTCGTAGACGGGCGTGGCCTTCGAGGACATCTCCTGCAGGGCCAGCACGTCCGCGCCCGATGCGGCGAGCGCTCGCGCGGTCCGCGCCGGATCGGGATTGTCCTCGTCCACGTTGTGGCTGACCACTGTGAAGTTCCCGCCGCCGGATCGATCGGATCGCTTGTCGGTGAGGGTCCCGCCGAAGAGGCAGCCCCAGACGGCCACGGGGGCGAGGACGGCGACGGCCGCGAGCCGGGAGCGGCGTACCGCCGCCGCCAGGAGGAGGACGGGGACGCTCAGCCCGGCCCAGGGCAGGAACGTCTGGAACAGGCTGCCGAGGTTGACGGCCCCGTTCGGGATCCAATCGTGCAGGGCCATCGTCAGGGCCGCGCACACCGCGCCGGCGACGATCAGCAGGTCACGGCCGGTGGGTACGAGTGCGCGGGGGCGGCCGGCGGGAAGAGGCGGAAGCGGGCCGGGCGGCTCCGCTTCCTTGAGGGCTTCAGAACGGTGCGGGGTGCTCAGCATGGCAATCGCCTTCCGATAGCGCGTACGCCGGTGATCCGGTACATCCGGTACCGGCACAGCCTCGGAGAGGCGCGCTTCCAGGGCGTCAGGGGATCCCTTCGCGGGTGCCGCAGTTGCGTTTCAGCTGGGTATCGGTCTTACGGGGCAGACCGACGATGCGCGGGAGCGGCCGCCTCGGGGCCGGGGCCGCGTCCGCACGGTGCGGTGCCGACACGGCCGGGGGCGGTGGAGCGGGAGTGCGCGGCGGATGTCGAGACCCGAGGTGATGGATCAGTGGAACTGCGCAGTACGGAGATGCGTCAGCCCGCGCGCGGCCTCTTCGTGGCCGGCCCCCGTCGCCGTGTGGTGCAGGCGCGTGGGCAACGGGCCGACGGCGGCCGGATCGGTGGGCGGCCCGTCTTGATTGAGGCCGCCCCAGCACAGCCCGCTGGGCATCGGTCACAGACAACGGCGGGATCTTCGGTCCAGGGCGACTCACACCCGACCAACGACGAATCTCGGACGTCCGATGAACACCGGGGCGCGCGGAACTCCTCGAGCACCTCGTCTACGACGACCCCACGGCCCCTGCATTCGGAGCCCCGCGGGCAGAACGGCCGGGTGCTGGGTCGCGGGGTCTGGTGCGCCTCGACCGGCCACCCAGGCATCTGGCTTTCGGGCTGGGAAGCCACTACTACCTCGGTACCGCGCTGGCCCGCCCCCGAACGACCGCAGTACTCACCCACTTGCTGCCCTGCCGGCCCCGGCCCGCCAGCCCCGGCCCGTCGGCGAACCCGTGTCCTACCGCCCCACCCGCATCGCCCGCATCATCCGGAGCCTGCACGTGCGGCTGGACGCGCCGAGGTCGGCTACCCGGGCGAAACACCACACTGAGCACCGTGCGCAGGCAAGTCCGCAGCGTCGATGTGTGCAGGCGCGCGAGTGGATCGGCGCGCTCGACGTGAGACACCCGGTGTGCTCGGCGGGCGACAGGTGCCGCACGCCCGCGTCGTGCCGCCGACCGCCCCATCAAGGCCGGTAGCCGCTGCCGGACCCCAGCCTGCACCCCGGATGCGACGAACCCCGCTGTCACTCAGGCCACGAGCCCGTTCATCGGCCACCTGGAGTGGGTCGACTCCGTCTGATAGGCGGCGGCAGCGGGCTACTTCACGTAGATCTCGTCGAGGGTGTCGATGACCCCTTCCGCGTTCAGGTGGTAGCGGAAGGGGAGGCCCTTGTCCGGGTGGGTGTCCAGCCAGGAGGTCAGCTCGCTGGTGGAGATGGGCTTGCCCATAACCTCCGAGGGGAGGATCGGCGCCGTCGCGGTGATCTTAGCCTTCTCCGAGATCGGGATGTACGTCCACGCGCCCGACGGTTCGAAGCGCCCGGGGCAGCCGTACGTGCCGTGCTGGACGATGAGGCTGGTCATGCCGCCCTCGGGGGTATAGCGGTGCACAGCGATCGTGTCGGGCGAGACCGGCATCCTGTGGTCGGCGCCGCAGGCAGGCGCGGAGGGCGGGGCCGGGGCGGGGACATTCTTCCCCGCCGGGGTGGCGGTCGCCGAGGGCTTGGGCGCCGCACCGGTCTTCGAGGGGGCCGGCTCGGCGGTCGTGGCGGTGGGCGCTGCCGGTGCGGCCGCACTGGGCTTCGCGTCCGGTGCGGCGGCCTGGTCGTCGCCGTTCTGACAGGCGCTCAGCGCCAGCATCCCGCACACCGCGAGGACGGCCATGGCCGCCTGCCCCCGTACCGCTCTCATGGTTTTCTCCCTCTGCGGGTTCCGCCGTCGCGCAGACCGTAGCGCCCGGGATCCGGCCGGGGCGATGGCCGGATGTGATTCGTCACCGGGCCGGGATCGGCTTGTTGCGGAGTACTGACCTCCGGCCCCGTGCGGCGGGCGTCCGTGCCAGCCACCGGGTCGGGGAAGTCGTCGTTTCGGCGGCGCCAGTTCACGACCGCGGCCCGGCCCACCCTGGCCGTCCGCGCCACCTCCGTCAGGAACACCCGGTCACCGCCCGGGGCGACCGGTTCGAGGGCGGTGAGCTGGGAGCGGCGGCCCGCGCGGGCGGTGCGTACGGCCCGCCGATCCACAGAGGGACGGACCGCCTCCAGGAGGACGACGTCCGGGAGGGGCGTAGAGGAGGACCCTGGTCACGCTGCCGTGGTGCTTGCAGTCGACGTCCACGGAACCCACCGGGACCAGCTACCCAAGGCGGCCGGTGATCTGGTCGAAGTCCGTTCGGTGGACCCCGAGCCGGCGCGGGGCCTCATCGGGGCCGCAGGGCACGTGACGGTCCGGGAGGACGGGCAGATCCCGGCGTCGGGCGCCGGCCACCTGGTCCGGGTGGGCGCCAAGGAACTCGGCGTCGCCGCCGCGGCAGACCAGAAGGCCGGCGCGGACCAGGTGGCCAGCCGCCACAGCGGTCGCCCTCGGCCGGAGGATCGGCAGCGGCACCCCAGGGGCCTCCGAGCCGGTCCTCCGCCACTCCGGCACCGATCACACCTGGCAGCGCCGCACGCACCCGCTCGGGGCACAGGCCTCCACCACCGGCCGCAACCACGGGCCCGGACCCACGTCGGTAGGGGTCGGACCGAGCCACCGCCCACTGCCAGGCCTCCACCGGCACCCGCAACCGGCCCGCCGCCGCGTACTCGTCGTACTCCACTCGCACACGGCGGCCTGAGTACCGGACGGCGCTCGCCCTGGACGAGCGGGGCCGGCGCATCTTCGATGCGACCGGCTCGTTCGAGCCTGCATTCACTGGGGCGCACCCGCGACGGCCGGCGCAACCGCTGCGTCATCGACCCCGGAGCCCGCTTCCGACGACCCGGCGGAAGCCGGCCACGAGATCGCCGGGCTGCTCACCTGCCTCGCCGTCCCGCTGGCCGCCCCCCCCCTGCCGCCCGTGGACGGGCCGGCGGCGGGCGCGTCTGCCGCTCGCAAACCGCCGGGAACCGGCGGGAACCGGCGTGTGTCGATCCGCCGATCCGGGGCAAGCGAGCCGCATGGTGACCCACCCCCCGGGCGCAAGCCGCCCACGCTACCCGTCCGGATC
>NZ_JBEXKC010000193.1:0-4423 GCF_040609475.1 Streptomyces sp. NPDC004667
CGCCGCCGGTCAGCTCGCGGATGCGCTTGCCGAAGCGCTTCCACTCCTTGGGGTCCTGGGTGTGCTCGTCCTTCCAGAACTTGTAGCCCTCGGCGCCCCGGTCGATGACCGCGGTGGCGCCCATGGCCCGGCAGATGTCGGCCTTCTCGGGGGAGGAGACGACGCAGATCGGGTTGGCGCCGCCGGCCAGCGCCAGCTGGGTGGCGTAGGAACCGAGGCCGCCGCTCGCGCCCCAGATCAGGACGTTGTCGCCCTGCTTCATCCCGGCGCCGTTGCGCGAGACCAGCTGGCGGTACGCGGTCGAGTTGACCAGACCGGGGGAAGCGGCCTCCTCCCAGGTCAGGTGCTCCGGCTTGGGCATCAGCTGGTTCGACTTCACCAGTGCGAGCTCCGCCAGGCCGCCGAAGTTGGTCTCGAAGCCCCAGATCCGCTGCTCCGGGTCGAGCATCGTGTCGCCGTGCCCCTCCGCGGACTCCAGCTCCACCGACAGGCAGTGCGCCACCACCCGGTCGCCGACCCGCCAGCGGTTGACCCCCGGCCCGGTGCGCAGCACCACGCCCGACAGGTCCGAACCCAGCACGTGGTACGGCAGGTCGTGGCGCCCGGTCTGCTCGGACAGGCGGCCGTAGCGCTCCAGGAAGCCGAACGTCGGCAACGGCTCGAAGATCGAGCTCCAGACGGTGTTGTAGTTGATGGCGCTCGCCATCACCGCGATCAGGGCCTCGCCCGGACCCGGCTGCGGCGTCGGCACGTCCTGGACGTGCAGGGACTTGCGCGGGTCCTTCTCCGACGAGGCCATCCCCTCGAACATGTCCGTCTCGTCCCGGCGCACCACGTTGCCCCGGTAGGAGGGGGGCAGGGCCAGCGCCGCGAAGTCGGCCGGTGCCGTGTCCTCGGACAGCAGGGCCTTGACGATCTCGTCCACGTGAGTTCCCTTGCGCATCGGCGGGGGCGCCGTCGGACCGGCCGGTAACCTCTCGGCCGCGCGCGCCCCCGGTCTCGGAGTGACGACGCGTCCGCGGCCGGCGGGCCGCCGTCTCCCGGCAGCCTGGGCGGCGCCGGTCGAGCGCCCTTCGAAGCCAACTCGACCGGCCTTGCGGACGGTGGAGGGACGCCCGCGCACCCGAATCCGTACCCGTAGAGGAGCGGCCGCCCCATGGTGACCTTCGTCAACAAGCTCGACGTCCACGGCGACCTGTCGGAGTTCCTCGCCGTCAAGAGCCGCGCCGCCCGCTTCGTCCGGGCCCAGCCCGGCTGCGTCAGCCACCAGACCCTGCGCCTGGTCGGCCCCGCGAACGTCTACGTCGAGCTGTCCGTCTGGCGCGACGCCGCCGCGCACCGCGCCGCGGTGACCAGCGAGGGCTTCCGCGACCTGGCCCGGGACCTGGCCGAACTGGCCACTCCCGAAACGGCGTTGTACGAGACCGTCACCGAGGGAGCCCCCGCCGCGGCGGCCGACGCCACCCGCTGACCCACGCCCCCGCCGCGAGCCCCGCCCCCCGGGACCGGCCGGACTCCAGGCACGGTCCACCGTCGCTCGAGCGGCGGTGGAGAAGGTCGAACGGCGACCGGCCGGACCTGGTCGAGGACGAGCCCCGCGGGCAGGTGAAGGCCGGATCCTCGGCGAGGACGCCAACTGTCCCACCCGCACGACCAGGAGCATGTCTATGCGATTGTCCTCACCCACCGCGTCCCGGGTGCACTCCCAGCTCACGCTGGAGGAGGTCACCAAACGCTACGACGACCACGTCGTGCTGGACCGGGTGTCGCTCACCGTCAAACCCGGTGAGAAGGCCGGGGTCATCGGCGACAACGGCTCGGGCAAGTCGACGCTCCTGCGGCTGATCGCGGGCGTCGAGGACACGGACAACGGCGACGTCACCGTGACCGCCCCCGGCGGCGTGGGCCACCTGCCGCAGCGCCTCGAACTGCCCGCCGGAGCGACCGTCCGCGACGTGCTCGACCAGGCGTTCGCCGACCTTCGGGACGTGGAGCGCCGCCTGCACGCGGCCGAGGACGCGCTCGTCGACAACGACCCGAAGCTGCTGGCCGAGTACGGCGACCTCCTCGCCGAGTTCGAGGACCGCGGCGGCTACGAGGCCGACGCCCGGGCCGACGCCGCCCTGCACGGCCTCGGCCTGCCCGGACTCGACCGGGACCGGGCCGTCGACACCCTCTCCGGCGGCGAACGCTCGCGCCTGGCCCTGGCGGCCACCCTCGCCGCCGCCCCCGAGCTGCTGCTCCTCGACGAGCCGACCAACGACCTCGACGACCAGGCCGTCGACTGGCTGGAGAAGCGGCTGCGCGACCACCGCGGAACCGTCGTCGTCATCACCCACGACCGGGCCTTCCTGGAGGCGGTGACCTCCACCATCCTGGAGGTGGACCCCGACACCCACACCGTCAACCGGTACGGCAACGGCTACCAGGGCTACCTCACCGCCAAGGCCGCCGCCCGCGCCCGCTGGGAGCAGGAGTACGAGGACCACCTCCAGGAGATCGCCCGCCAGGAGAAGCTCGCGGAGAACGCGGGCCGGATGCTCGCCGCCATCGCCAAGAAGGGCCCCTGGGCCTTCAGCGGATCCGAGCACCACCGGGCCCGTTCCTCCTCCTCGGCCACCTCGGGCAAGGCCCGCAACGCCAACGAACGGCTGCGCCGGCTGCGGGAGAACCCGGTGCCCGCGCCGCCCGAGCCGCTGCGCTTCACCGCCTCGCTCGCCCTCGGCGACGACTCCGGCTCCGCCGCCCCCACCGCCGCCCCCGCCGCCGTCCTCACCGAGGTCGAAGGCATCGAGGTGCCCGGCCGGCTGCGCATCGGGCACCTCGCCATCGCCCCCGGCGAACGCCTGCTGGTCACCGGACCCAACGGGGCCGGCAAGAGCACCCTGCTGCGGGTCCTCGCCGGGGACCTGGAGCCCGAGGGGGGCACCGTGCGCCGGGCCGCCCACATCGGCTGGCTGCGCCAGGACGAGATGCCCAAGCACCCCCGCCGCTCGGTGCTCGCGGAGTTCGCGGAGGGGCGCCCGGGCCACCCCGAGGAGCACGCCGAACAGCTGCTGTCGCTCGGGCTGTTCCGCCCCGCCGAGCTGGAACTGCCCGTCGGCTCCCTGTCGGTGGGCCAGCGGCGCCGCATCGACGTGGCCCGCCTGGTGACCCGTCCGGTGGACCTGCTGCTCCTCGACGAGCCCACCAACCACCTGTCACCGCTGCTGGTGGAGGAACTCGAAGAGGCCCTGTCCCACTACACGGGCGCCGTGGTCACCGTCACCCACGACCGCCGGATGCGCCGCGGCTTCCGGGGCACCCACCTGGAACTGCGCGACGGGGCCGCCGTCACGTCCTGACGCGCGACGCCGCCCCGCGGATCGCGTCCAGCAGGGCGGCCTGGCGCATCGACTCGGCGTCGAGCAGCGCCAGGCCGCCCCGCGTACGGCCCCGGTCCGCGACGGCGGCCGCGAAGAACCGCAGCACGGCCTCGAAGTGGTCCTCCGCCGGCACGCGCAGCTCGCGCGGCGTCGTGCCCACGACGAGCCGGACGACGGGGACGTGACCGGGTGCCGTCGTGAAGACGTGCTCCACGGACAGGGAGCCCTCGCTGCCCTGGATCTCGTACCAGGACCGGTAGTGGTGCTCCATGCCGAAGCGCAGCTGCGCCGTGGCCCCGTCCGGGGCGGCCAGCAGGGCCGCACCCGACAGGTCCACCCCGAGGCGGTCGTCGTGGCGCAGCACGGCCCCGGCCACGGACAGGCCCGTGCCGAGGAAGCGCAGGGCGGCGCGCAGCGGGTACACGCCGCTGTCGAGCAGGGCCCCGCCGCCGAGCGCCGGGTCGTGGCGGGTGTCGCCCTCGGGCCGGGGCGGGATGGTGAACGCCGCGGACAGCGAGCGCAGCGTGCCGAGGGTCCCGGCCTCCAGCAGGGCGGAGACCGTCCGCTGGGTGCCGTGGTGGAGGAACATGAAGTTCTCCAGCAGCACCAGGGAACGGGAGCGGGCGAGCGCGTACAGCCGCTCCGCGTCCGCGCCCCGGGTGGCCAGCGGCTTCTCCACGAGGACGTGCTTGCCGGCGCGCAGCGCCCGCTCCGCCCAGCCGGCGTGCAGCATCGTGGGCAGGCACAGGTACACCGCCGTCACGTCCGGGCGGGCCAGCAGTTCCTCGTACGAGGCCACGGGCTCCCCGCCGAAGCGGGCGGCGAACGCGGCGGCCCGGTCCGGGTCGCGGGCCGCGACGGCCGCCAGCGTCAGCGCGGGGGTGCGGGTCAGCGCCGGCAGGGTGCGGCGGGCGGCGATGTCGCCGCAGCCGAGGAGGCCGAGGCGCAGCGGGGTGGGGGGCACGGTCCGTCCTCGGGGAGGTTCAGTACAGGGTGTGCGCGCACACCACGAGGGTGCGCAGTTCGACGTCCAGGTGGTTCCCGTACGCCAGCAACTC
>NZ_JBEXKC010000194.1:0-4366 GCF_040609475.1 Streptomyces sp. NPDC004667
CCACTCGGCGCGGCCTTCGCGGAGCCGGATGCCGTGGACCATGCCGCTGCCCTTGAACCAGTGGGTGGGTGTGATCCCGGGCTTGGGGTTGTGGCTGTTGCGGATCAGGCGGCCGGTCAGTTCGGGCGGCAGGGCGCCTTCGACGGTGAGCCCGGTGGCGGTGACCTCGTCGGCGACGGGGGTGTAGTGGCCGGTCAGGTACGGCTTGCTGGTCATCGTGAGGACCTCGGTTCCCGGTGGTGGGCGGCGGTACGGAGCGGGGCGGCGGTGCGGGGCTGCGGTGCGGCGGTACGGAGCAGAGGTGCTGGGCGGGGCTGCGGTGCGGGGTGGCGCGCCGGGGGTGCCGGGCGCGCCGGGTGCGCTCAGGCGTGCTCGGCCCGCTCCTTGAGCCGGGCCAGCCACTGCACGAGGGAGTCGTGGAGCGCCTGTTGCAGCAGCTCCGGCGAGGCCTCCACGGGCGCCCCGGACCAGGACTCCTCGGTGCGGACCGTGACGGCGCCGTCCGACTCCTCGAAGGTCCACACGTGTACGCCGTCGATCCCCTGGGCCGGGCCGCCCCAGACGATGCGCTCGCCGGGGACCCATTGCAGGACGGTGGAGGTGATGTCGAGGCCGTGGGTGAGCCAGCGGAAGGTGGCGCCGGTGTCGAGGGGGCCGTCCAGCGTGGCCCGGGTGACGTCCGGGTTCCAGTCGGGCCAGGCGTCGATGTCGGTGTGCAGGCGCCAGACGGTGTCGAGGGGGGCGCTGACGGTGGCCGACAGCCGAACGACGGCCGGCGCGCTCTCGTCGATCGTGACGTCGGGGGTGTGCGCGGGCTGTTCCGTGCGTTCAGTGCTCATGACGGGTGACGCTCCTTCTGTATGTGTGGTTAACCACTCACTCTTTGGTCCGCAAGAACGACGGCCCGACCTCCGGTGGGCCGCCGTCCTCGGGGACCGGCTGTCAGTAGTGCCGGATGCCGGCGGTCAGGGTGCGCGTCCAGGGCGCGTCGACCGCCCCGGCGTCCAGTGACACCACCAGGTGGCAGAGCATCCCGACGGCGAAGAACTCCTGGACCTGGCGGTCGTCGCCGCCGGAAGCCCCGCGCACGTACTCGACCGTGCGGGCGTAACCTGCGCGCACGGCCTCGCGGACGGCGGGCTCGGAGACCGCGGCGGCCTGGGCGTGCAGCTGGACCAGCATCAGATCCTTGTCGCTGATCAGGCGGGCGTACGCGTCGCCCATCGCGGAGAGCACGGCCTCCGGCGAGCTGCCCCGCGCATCGGCCGCACCGGCCTCCAGGCTGGCCCGTACCCGTAGGAAGCAGTGGTCGACGACCGCCACGAACAGGGCTTCCTTGTGGGGGAAGAGCCGGTAGACGTACGCCTGCGAGATTCCGGCGGCCTTGGCGACCTCCGTGGTCGTCGTGCCGAAGTACCCCCGCGCGGCGAACGCTCCGATGGCGGTGCGCAGCACCGTCTCGCGGCGTTCCTCTGCGGTGGACAGCTGGCGTGGGCGTTCCGATTGCATGTGAGTACTCAACCACTCACACTTTTTCGCTGTCAACCCCGGTCACCTCTCCGGGTCACTCGAACCATCGACACACCCCGCGCGTGGACGGCCAGAAGGAGCAGCTCCGCTGATCGAGTGATTAGATCGATACAACCGGGTATGCGGCAAGTGCGGAGATTCTCCCCGTCGTCCGTCCTGCGCACTCGGCGTGTGCGGCGACGGGCGCCGAGACTCCGTACGAGCGACCGATCGCCGGGGCCCCGCGGCTGGCGGCGGCACCGACGGGCCGATGTGACAGCCGGTCTCCGCCGGCGGGAAGCAGGCTCACATGCTTGATCGTCTCAAGGCATCGGGGCTGGTGGGCGAGGTGTCCGCCGAATTCGCCGGCACCATGGTCCTCATCCTCTTCGGCTGTGGCGTGGTGGCCCAAGTGGTCGCGGGCGGCGGACTCACCACCCCGCCCGGGGGCCTCGGAAACCACGACAGCATCGCGTGGGCCTGGGGCCTCGCCGTCACCCTCGGCGTGTACGTCGCGGGTCGCATGAGCGGCGCCCACCTCAATCCGGCGGTCACCGTCGCGCTGGCGAGCTTCAAGGGTTTCCCGTGGAAGAAGGTGGCGCCCTACGTGCTGGCACAGGTGGCCGGCGCGTTCGTGGCCGCCCTCATCGTGCGGTGGAACTACACCGAGGCGCTGGCCAAGTACGACCCCGGCCACACCATCAAGTCGCAGGGCGTCTTCTCCACGCTCCCGGCGAACGGCAACACGAACCTGCCGATCACCGAATGGGGCGCGCTACGGGACCAGATCATCGGCACGGCGCTCCTGCTCCTGCTCATCCTCGCCGTCACGGACCTGCTCAACAGCCCGCCCGGTGCCAACCTGGCGCCGTTCATCGTGGGCCTGATCGTCGTCGCGATCGGCATGGCCTGGGGCACGGCCGCGGGGTACGCGATCAACCCGGCCCGTGACTTCGGTCCGCGGCTCGCCAGCTTCCTCACCGGATACGGAGGGGCCTGGCGAGATCAGTACGGGAACTTCTACTTCTGGGTGCCCATCGTCGGTCCGCTGGTCGGAGGCCTGATCGGAGCGGCTCTGTACAAGTTCTTCATCGGCCAGTTCCTGCCGACCGCCGAGGCCGAGCCCGAGGGAGTCATCCCGACCGCCGATCCCGATCCCGATCTCGACCCCGGGCCCGAGGGCACCATCCCGACCTCCGGATCCTGACCCTCAGCCCGACGTCATCCCCCGCCCGGGGCGGCGAAGCCACCCCGGTGCGGGACGGGCTCTCCCCAAGAGAGGCGGCACCATCATGGCGGACTTCGTCGGCGCGGTGGACCAAGGCACCACGAGCACCCGGTTCATGATCTTCGATCATGCGGGCAACGAGGTCGCGAAGCACCAGCTGGAGCACGCACAGATCCTTCCCAGGTCGGGATGGGTCGAGCACGACCCGGTGGAGATATGGGAGCGCACCAACTCGGTGATCCAGAACGCGCTCCGGCACGGCGACCTCTCCCCGGCCGACCTGGCGGCCATCGGCATCACCAACCAGCGCGAGACGACCGTCGTCTGGGACCCCCGCAACGGCCGCCCGTACTACAACGCCATCGTCTGGCAGGACACCCGCACCGACTCGATCGCGGCGGCGCTCGACCGCTCGGGCCGGGGCGACGTCATCCGGCGCAAGGCCGGACTGCCGCCGGCCACCTACTTCTCCGGCGGGAAGATCCAGTGGATCCTGGAGAACGTGGACGGCGTCCGCGAGGCCGCCGAACAAGGGCACGCGCTCTTCGGCAACACCGACTGCTGGGTGCTGTGGAACCTCACCGGAGGCCCCGACGGAGGCGTCCACGCCACCGACGTCACCAACGCCAGCCGGACCATGCTGATGGACCTGGAGAGCCTGGACTGGGACGACGAACTCCTCGGCTTCTTCGGGATCCCGCGCGCGATGCTCCCCGCCATCCACTCCTCCTCGCACCCCACCGCCTTCGGCGTCACGCGCAGCTCCCGCCCCCTGCGGGCGGCGATCCCGATCACGGGCGTGCTCGGCGACCAGCAGGCGGCCACCGTCGGGCAGGTCTGCTACGCGCCGGGCGAGGCCAAGAACACCTACGGCACCGGCAACTTCCTCGTGCTCAACACGGGCAACGAGGTGGTCCGTTCCCAGCACGGCCTGCTCACCACCGTGGCCTACCGCTTCGGCGACGAGCCCGCGGTGTACGCCCTGGAGGGCTCCATCGCCGTCACCGGCTCGGCCGTGCAGTGGCTGCGCGACCAGATGAAGATCATCACCAATGCCGCGGAGAGCGAGCGCCTGGCCCGTACGGTAGAGGACAACGGCGGCATGTACTTCGTGCCGGCCTTCTCCGGCCTGTTCGCGCCCTACTGGCGGTCCGACGCCCGCGGCGCCATCGTCGGCCTCGCCCGCTACAACGACAACGGGCACCTGGCGCGCGCCACCCTGGAAGCCATCTGCTACCAGAGCCGCGACGTCGTGGAGGCCATGGAGCAGGACTCCGGGGTACACCTGGACGTGCTCAAGGTCGACGGCGGAGTCACGGCCAACGACCTGTGCATGCAGATCCAGGCGGACGTCCTCGGGGTACCCGTCAGCCGCCCCGTCGTCGCCGAGACCACGGCCCTGGGCGCCGCGTACGCGGCCGGACTGGCCACCGGATTCTGGCGGGACACCGACGAGCTGCGCACGCACTGGCAGGAGTCCAAGCGGTGGGAGCCCCAGTGGTCCGAGGAGAAGCGGGCCGAGGGCTACGAGGGCTGGAAGAAGGCCGTCGCGCGGACCCTGGACTGGGCGACCGTCGAATAGCCGCCGGGGAGCGGGCGCGGCCGGCGCCGTCGGTCCCGGCGGCGCCC
>NZ_JBEXKC010000195.1:0-4351 GCF_040609475.1 Streptomyces sp. NPDC004667
GCCGGGGGCCGGGGGCCGGGAGCACGGGGGTCCGTCAGCAGTGACCGACGCTGGTCTGGCCGGCCACCAGCGACGAGTGGACGTAGCCGGTCCCCGCGTAGCTGGAGACGCGGAACCAGCGGTTGGAGGCGTAATTCGAGCTCGGCGGGTACACCCACTGGCTGTCGGTCCAGCACAGCATCGTGACGCCGGTCCCGTTGGACAGGTAGCCGAGCGAACCGCAGCCGGTGTTGGCGCAGGTGCGCTCGTTCGCCCCGCCGCTGTTGGACGAGATGTAGCTGCCGGCCGCGTCGGCGCCGCCGGCGCCGGCCAGCAGACCGGTCAGGGCGACGGCGGCCGCGGCTGCGGCCAGTCCGGCCCGGGACCGCAGGGTGGTGGTGGTCATGCGCATCGTCGTTCTCCTCGGGAGAGTCGCGGTGGTGTGCGGCGCCCCGGCCGATCCGGCGGCGCTCCACCAGAGAGCCATCCCGACCGCGGCCGGGGGAAGGACGTCACCGCAGGTCGACCAGGCCCGTACGGTGTCCCGTACAACTCCGTACAGGGCGGCCGGGCCGCGCGGGCCCCCGGATCGGCCCGGTCACCGGCACGGCGGCGCGTAGGGCAGTCCGGGGACGAGCTGGGCCCACTCCTGTGTGCTGATGACCGTCCCCGCGCGCTCGCACAGCCTCCGGGCGATCTCCTCCTCGTCGCGGGACCACACCAGGGCGGCCGGGCCCGTACCGCCGGCCGCCAGGGAACGGCCGTCCGGGCTGTACGCGACGGCGTACGCCTTCCCGCCGAGGCCGTTCAGCACGGTGCGGGGCCGCGACCGCCGCGGATCAACGGTGTCCCACAGCCACACGGTGCCGTCCGTACTGGCGGCGGCGAGCGTGCCGCCCTCCGGGCTGAACGACAGGGCGTACACATAACTGCTCGGCCCCGTCAGCCTCGGCCCGGCCGTCCGTGCGCGGTCCCCGCTCACGTCCCACAGCCACACGTCCCGGTCCGCGGTTCCGGCCGCCAGGATCCGGCTGTCGGGGCTGAACGCGACGGACATGACGTAGCTGCCCGGCCCGCTCAGGGTGGACCCCAGTACCGGCCGGCCGCCGCCCTGCGGCAGCCGCCACAGCAGTACCTGCTTGTCGACCGTGCCGGCGGCGAGCCACCGCCCGTCCGGACTGAACGCCACCGAATAGACGTAGTTCGTCGGCTCCGACAGTTCCGCCGAGAGTTGCGGGTGCGCCGGGTCCACCGTGTTCCACACGCGAACCGTCCGCCCCTCGCTGCCCACGGCCAGGATGCGGCCCGTCCGGTCGAAGGCCGCGGACTGGATGGTTCCGGCGCCGCCGGCCAGGGGTTCTCCGTAGGGGACGGCGTGGTCGGGGCGGGAGAGGTCCCACAGCCACAGCTTGCCCTCCCGGCCGCCCACCGCGAGGGTGCGGCCGTCCGGGGTGAAGGAGACCGTCGCGGAGTACCCGGTGGGGTTCGTCAGGGGCGGCCCCACGGGGCGCGGGGCCCAGGGATCGGTGACGTCCCACAGCTGTACGTCACGCCCCGCGACGGCGAGCAGCTTCCCGTCAGGCGCGTATCCGATCGCGTTGACCGTGCCCTGGAAGCCGCGCAGCGGGCGGGGAGGCAGCTGCCACAGGCGCACGGTCCCGTCCGCGGCGCCCGTCACCAGCTGCCGCCCGCCGGGATGGAAGGAGAGCGAGGTGACCGGTCCCGGGTGCGGGAACACGCCGGCGAGGACGCGCGTCCGCGCGTCGTACAGGCGCACCTGGTTGTCCGCGCTGGCGGTCGCCAGCCACTGCCCGTCGGGACCGTAGGCGACGGCGTTGACGTAGCTGGCAGGTCCGTCGGGCGCGGCCGGGGCCCCGCCGATCACATCGGGGGCGTCGGGGCCGGCGCCCGGGGCGGGTACGTCCCACACCCGGGTGGACCGGTCCTGGCTCCCGGCGGCGAGCCGTGCGCCGTCGGCGGTGAAGGCCAGGGCGAACACCGGGCCGGCCGCTCCGGTCAGCGGCTGCCCGTAGGCGCTCGGGTGGCCGGGGTCGGCGAGGTCCCACAGGCGTACGGAGCCGTCCGCGCCGCCTGCGGCCAGCAGGCCCGGGCCGGGGCCGGGCCGGAACGCGACGGTGTGCACCGCCCCGGTGAACCCGGTGAGCCGCGGACCGGTGGCGGCCGGAGGGGCGGAGCCCCCTTCCGTGGTCGCGGCCGTCACCGCCTGGTCCGGCCACAGGTACACCCCTCCGTCGGCGCCCGCCGCTGCCAGCGTCTTGCCGTCCGGCGCGAAGGCCACCCCGTACACGGCCGAATCCGGACCCTTGAACGACCGGGGCGCGGTCGCCGCCGGAGCGGTGACCGAGGGCTCCCACACCCGTACGGTCCCGTCCCCCGACCCGGCCGCGATCCGCCGGCCGTCCGGACTGAAGGCGAGCGCGTACACGGTGTCGGCGAACGTGACCGGCGCCGCCCCCAGTGGTCGCGGCCGCTGCGGATCGCGCAGGTCCCACAGCGCGACCTGGTGGTCCAGGCCTCCCGCGGCGAGGGTGTGCCCGTCCGGGCTGAGGGCCACTGCCTGTACGACGCCACGGAACGCGAGGATCCGGGTCACGGCGGGCAGCGCCGAGGCGTCCATCAGCGCCTCCCGGGCCTCGGCCGTGGGAGCCGTACGGTACGCCACCAGAGCCAGTTGCGCGGCGAGGGCGAGGTCGGTGCCCCGCAGCCGTTCGGCGCGGGCCGCCACCAGCCGGGACAGGGCGACGGCCTGCTGTCTCTGCGCGTCACGGCGCTGGACCACGGCGACACCGGTGAGCAGGCCCGAGAGGACGACCAGCAGCGAGAGCAGGACCAGGAGCCGCCGCAGCCGTCGGGCGCCGCGCCGCTCCCGCTGGACGCGGCCGTCCTCCGCCAGCCTGCTCGCATCGAGGAAATCGCTTTCCCCCGCGTCGAGTTCCGGGGCGTGTCCGCCGTCCAGGGCCCAGCCGGAGGTCAGGGCCAGGCGGGTGCCCCGGTAGAGCAGCGAGGGGTCGCGGTCGTGTGCGAGCCAGCGGTCGGCGTCACGCGTCAGGTCCTGCCGGACGATCTGTCCGGCCCGGTCGGTGTCGATCCAGCCGCGCAGCCTCGGCCAGGCGGTGAGCAGCGCCTCGTGGGTGATCCGGGCGCCGTCGCCGTCGAGCGTGACCAGGCGGCGGTCGACGAAGCGCTCCAGCACCGAGTACACCTCTCCGGCCCGGTCGAGGTGTCCTGTGGGCGGGGGCAGCGGCAGCAGCCTGCGCGCGTCGGGCACGCCGTCCCCCACCGCCACCATCCGCAGGAACAGCCGCCGCGCGAGTAGGCACTCGGCCTGCGACAGTCCCGCGTAGACCTCTTCCGCCGTCTCGGAGACGGCCGCGGACATCCCGCCGCCCGCCCGGTAGTCCGCGATGGTCAGGGCGGTGCCGCGCCCGCGCTCCCAGGTCGACAGGAGCGCGTGCGACAGCAGGGGCAGGGCCCCGGGGCCGGAGTCCCGCAGGTCGGCGAGGAGCAGGTCGACGAACCCTTCGTCCAGGACCAGACCGGCCTTGGCCGCAGGACCGCCGACCACGGCGCGGATCTCGTCCTCGCCGAGCGCGCCGACGACGGTCTGGCCCTTCTGCAGGGCCGCCGCGAGGGGGCGCTGATCGAGCGCCTGACCGTAGAAGTCCGCGCGCAGGCAGCCGGTGACGCGCACGTCGAGGGAGGGGAGGGCCGCCAGGCACCGCAGGAACCGCTCCCGTTCGGCGGGGTCGGGGCATGCGGTGAACACCTCCTCCAGCTGGTCGACCGCCACGACGATGCGTACGCCCTCCCGGCGGGCCAAGGCCTGGATCCGTGCGGCACGTTCGAGGGGATCGTCTGCCGGGTCCTCCGCGTGCGCCCCCGGCGCGTCGTTCCACTGCGCGGACAGGGCGGACGCCAGTGCGCGCATCGGGTCGCGGCCGGGGACGAGCCGCAGCGGTGTGAAGCCGTGCTCGCCCCGGAGGACGGGCAGCACCCCCGCCCGCAGGAGGGAGGACTTCCCGGAGCCGGAGGCCCCGACGAGCAGTTGGGGTACGTCGGCGCCCTCGGAGAGGATCCGGTCCACGATGAGCGCCCGCAGGCGGTCGCGGCCGAAGAACCAGTCGGCGTGGCGTTCCTCGAAACCCGCGAGTCCCCGGTAGGGCGACGCGCCTCCCGCGACGCGCAGGAGCCGGGACCGTCTCAGCTCGGCGAGCCGTTCCAACCAGCGCTCGACCTCGGCCGCGTCGGTCACCCCGCAGACGTGCAGCACCCGGCGGAACAGGGGCAGGGACCCCATCGACGGCAGCGCGGAGAGCGGGCCGAGGCCCATGGAGACCGTGGGGAACTCCCA
>NZ_JBEXKC010000196.1:0-4335 GCF_040609475.1 Streptomyces sp. NPDC004667
GGAGTACGCCCCGGATCACCCGTCGGGCCACCCGACCCGGCGCCCGTCACGGCGACCGTGCCGTCGCGCGCGCCGGCGTCCGCCCCGTCGTGGCCCGAACGGGCTTCCGGACGGCGTCGGTTGCTGGCCGGGACGGCTCCGCTCCGCCCCGGCGCCGACGAGCGGACCGCTGTCCTCGGCACCGCCGAAACGGGCTGGGCGCAGCTCACCCCGATGGGGCACGGCGCCGCACTCGTGCAGGCCATGGTGCCCGGTCCGGCCGGGGACCCCGTCGCCCTGCTGGCCCGCCTGGCCGCCGAGACCGGCCTCGGTGCGCTCCTGCGCCACCCGCCCCGGTCCGCCGCCGCCATCCCGGCCGCCCCGCTCCTGCATCCGGCCCCCGCGACGCCCCCCTCCGGGGACGCTCCGGGCCGGCTGCTCGTCGGGGCCGGAGCCATCCGCTACGACCCCCTCAGCGGCACCGGAACCGCGCAGGCCCTTCGTACCGCCATCCTCGCCGCCGCCGTCATCGACGGGGCCGCGCGGGGAACCGCCGCGCCCCGCGCTCTGTGCGCCCACTACGCCGCCCGGTTGCGCACCGCCTACGCCGAACACCAGCGCAGCTGCGTCCGGTTGTACGGGAACGCCTTCGCCCGGCCCGCGTGGTCCGACGAACTCGACGCCGCCCGGGCGCTCGCCGCGCCGGGATCGCCGTGACGCTCGTCCTGCCCGGGGCCATACCGGCGGATCCGCCCGGGCCCCGCGATGCTCCGCAGTGTGAGGGGGCGGCTCGTCCTCGCGTGCCGGCCAGGGTGTGCGGAAGCCGGTCACACTCGGGCTCGGCGGGTGGCTACGCGAAGACGCCCGGCCGGGCGTTTTCGTGCAACGCTCTGATGTGCGAACCGTCGATCGCGCAGTCATCCATCTCCAGCTTTCCAGCGGTCCGCAGCTCGGTCGGGAGTACTTGATGCAGGCGGGGCCAGAAACCGGCTTCGGTCCAATCCCGCAAGCGTCGCCAGCTGGTGACTCCCGAGCAGCCGATCAGCATCGCGGGCGCGTCTCTCCAGGTCACTCCCTTCCGCAGGACATAGACGATGCCCGCCAGTGCCACCCGGTCGGGAGTGCGCTTTCGTCCAGGGGACCGGTGCCTGCGCGCCGGCGGTGCCGGCAGCAAGGGCTCGACACGCGGCCACAGGTCATCGGGAACGAGATCGTCAGTCACGGTCGAGATCTCGGCCCGGTCGAAGCGGCGTGAGTGCCGTGACGTCCGTCAGTCCCGGTCAGTGCACCTCGCTCGCATGGCCGGAGCGGGCGCGGGCCGAGGCCGTCGGCGGCGGCTTCCGCAAAGCTTCAGTACAACGATGCTGGTGGGGACGGTGAGGATCATCAGCGCACCGCAGCCGACGAGGACAGCGGGTGCGCTGGTCCGGTCGAGGAGGAAGCCTCCGACCGCGGCTCCTAGGGGGGAGGCGGTCAGGAGTACGGCGCTGCGCGCGGCCAGGACCGTGGTGAGCGAGTCGGCGGGTGCGCGCTCCTGGATCAGAGTGAAGGAGAGTGCGGAGTAGGGGCCGTAGACGAGTCCGGCGAAGGCGAAGCCGAGCAAGGAAGGGACGGCGGTGTCCGCGAGGGCGAATGGGAGCATCCCGATGCCGTGGCCCGCGATGATGCCGAGCATGGCCGGCCACAGGGGAAGCCTTTTGGCCGCGCCCAGGGCGAGGGCGCCGATAACGGCTCCGATCCCGAAAGCGGCCCAGTAGGTGCCGAGTAGCCCTGCGCTGGCGTCGAGGTCGTCGGAGACGAACAGAGGCAGGGCCACTTCGACGGGGCCGAAGGCGAGGTTGAACACCCAGGTCACGAGGAGCAGGCCGAACAGCTCAGGCTGGCGGCGCAGGATGCTCAGGCCGCGGTGTGTGCCGCCGGTCACCGGGGGCGCCGGCGTCCCGGGCGAAGGGGTGCGGCCGGCCTGGAGCGCGAGCACGGCGAACGTGGCGGCGTCCAGGCCGATGATCCACGCCGGGGATACCCCTCCCACGAGAAGGCCCGCCAGGGCGGGGCCCGCGATGGTCGCGGTCCAGAGGCTGGTGCTGATCACACTGTTGGCCGCCAGGCGCTGGTCATCAGGGAGTAAAGGTGCGAAGAGTGCGTGCTTTCCGGCCTTGCCCCAGGCGTGCAGCAGCGAGGAGGCGCCCAGAAGCCCGACGTACACGGCCGGGGTGAGCAGCCCCGCCATGTGTGCGAGCGGGACCGCCCCCAGCAGTACTGCCCGTAGCGTGGAGTCTGTGACCAGGAGTCGCCGCGCGGACAGCCGGCGCATCCACCTGCCCAGAGCCAGTGCTCCCAGCGCGCCGGGCAGGACGTAGGCGGCGACAGCGATGCCTGCCAGCGTGCCCTGGCCGCCGTCAGGGCCCAGTGCGAGCGCGAGCCACGCGACCGCCACGACGGTCATGCCGTCCCCGAGGTCGGACAACGCGAAGACCGGCATCAGCCGTCGAAAGGTGCGGTCGGCGAACAGTGAACGGTAGGGGGCGGGCAGCAGACGTCCCGGTGCGACTGAGAACATGCAGGTCACAATCGCGCTTCAAGCGCGCTTGAAGTCAAGACCGGACCGAGAAGGAGGCAGGCGTGCGCTATCTACCCATCAGCGAGCTCGCGGAGCAAGCCCGTGTGCGTGCTTCGGCGCTGCGCTACTGGGAGGAGCGCGGTCTGCTGCCCGGCGCGCGCCGCGAAGGCGGGCGCCGGGTATGGCCCGCCACGACCGTCCGCCGGGTCGCCCTGATCAAGATGGCGCAGCGGGCCGGCTTCACCCTCGCCGAGATTACGCAGCTGCTGGCCGAAGACACCGCACCGTCCGCAACTCGTCAGTGGCGGGACATGGCTACACGCAAGCTGCCCGAACTCGATCGTCACATCGCGCAGACCCAGGCCCTACGCCAGGCAGTTGCGGACTGCCTGGAGTGCGGCTGCATGAAATTCGACCAGTGCGTACTGCTCGACACCGCGGACATCGCGCCCCGACCGCAGACACTCGACGGCCATGCAACTACCCGGCTGTGTCGATGAGAAGTGGCAATACGTACCCACATTTCGAAACGAACAGTGAGTACCGGTGGTTGTTCTGCCAGAAGTTCCAGGCACCGCCCGTCCCCACCCCGCAGATACTTCGTCTTCGCGTGCTGCGGTCAGTTCGTGGCGGCCGGGGAGGAGCCGCCGGGGATCAGGAGGCGGGGGGCGCCCGTGCCGTCCGCCGGGACGGACCAGATGCCGCCGGCGCGTCCTTCCCCTCCCGGGAGGGCGTAGCCGACGGTCTCGTCGTCCAGCCAGGCCGCCTGGTCGTCGACGCTGTGCGTCTCCGCCAGCGGGTGTTCACGCAGGTCCGCCAGGTCCAGGACGTACAGCCGCCAGGGTGCGGCGGGGTCGTCGGAGACCTTCTTCTTGAAGGCGATGCGGGTGTCGTCCGGTGACAGCGAGGGGCATTCGACGTTCTCGCGCAGGGCCTTCGCCGACCAGTCGCGCAGGTCCCCCTCGACGAGGTGGGTGCGGCCCTTGGTCGACACCGTGGCGTAGAAGCGGTTGTCGTCGTGGGCGAAGGTCACTCCCCAGTAGTTGACGTCGGGGGCGTGGTGGCGGGTGCCGTCGATGGTCAGCGGGATCTCCTCCATCGATTTGATCAGGTAGCCGGTGCGCAGGTCGAGGATGGAGGTCCGGGTGGAGAACGCGGTCGTGGCGTAGGAGTCGCCGACCGCGAAGGTCGTCCACGACAGCACGTTCCCCGAGGCCGAGACGCGGGCCCTGTTGGGGATTCCGGGTACGGTCACGCGTTTGACCTCGCGGAGCTGCCGGTCCAGTACGAGGGCTTGGGTGCGGGCCGGGACACCGGGCAGCTTGCGCAGGCACAGGGCGCGCTCCCCCGCGATGTGGAAGCGCTCGCAGGCGGGTCCCCCCGTGGCGGGCGGCCCGCCGGTGCCGCTCCGCCGGGCGACGTGCCCGGTGGCCGAGTCCCGGTAGTAGAGCCCGGGGGCGGCCAGGCTGAACGATCCGTCCCCGGCGGCCGTCGGGAGGTCGCGGTGCCTGGCGTGCAGTACGTAGCCCAGGGAGCCGCCCCCGAGCAGCAGGACGGCGAACACGACGAGGGCGAGGCGGCGCAGTGGTGACGGGCGGTGATTCACGGCGACTCCTGGGCGTCGGCGGGGGGTGCGGCAGCCGGATCGGGAGCCGGGGCGGGCAGGATGTGCCAGGCGGCCGCGAGGGCGCCCGCGAGCGCGAGCGCCGCCGTCCACAGGGCGGGCCCCTGCCCCCAGAAGGTCCAGGCGGCCCCGAAGCCCGCCGCGCCCAGCAGCCGGGCCAGTGCCTGTCCGG
>NZ_JBEXKC010000197.1:0-4326 GCF_040609475.1 Streptomyces sp. NPDC004667
GACGAGGGCGGCGGGCCGAAGCCGACTGCCGGATGCGGGTGGTGGGATGGAGGCGCGCAGGTGCATGCCTGACTCCTTGACCTGGGAACGGCGAGAGCTGGACACCGGTGCGGGGACGCCGCCCTCCGCACCCGGGGGCGAGCAGGGGACGGCGTCACGGCGGCCGGGTCGGAGCTCCCGCTGAGCATGTCATGCCCATGCCATCCGGCACGGTGCCGGGCCGCCGTCGGGGAGCGTAGCGGATAGGAAAGTTTCCTACCAGTGGTTCGACACCACGGTCTGCGGGGCCGGACGAGGACGGTGACTCGGTCGGGTGGCCGGTCATTCAGCCCGGGGAGTCATGGCGGTCAGCACTGCCACAGGAGTGCCGCGCGGCCACACGGCGTGCAGCTGTGCACGTAGGCGCGGCCGGAACCGAAGTTCATCGCGGTCACGGGGTCGGGGCCTTCGGCGAGTTCAACGGTGAAGACCATGGGCTGCGCGCAGGTGGGACAGGAGGGTGTCTCATCGCACTGGAGCCAGTCGGGGCTGCCGCCGAACCGGCCCAGGATCGTCGCGGTGCCGGGTGCCGTGCGGGCGGGCACGGCGGCCCGGACGGCTCCGAGTCCGAGGAGTTCCCGATCCACGCCGTCGGGGGCCGGGACGGGCTCCAGGCCGCCGTCGGGGAGCAGCAGGGCGAGGTTGCCACCTGCGGTGGGGCTCCATTGTGTGCACTGTCCGGGGCGGTTCGCGCACATGAACAGGGCCAGTACCCCGGGGGCGGGGGTGGTGTGCCCCGGGAGGTCGCCGAGGCGGATGTGGGCGAGGAACTGCAGGGGTGCGGCACACGCGGCGCAGGCCGGCCACAGGGTGCCCGCGGGGGCGAGGGGTGTGCCGCCGGTACGGGTGACCGGGGCGTCCGGGGCGACCGGCCCGCCGTCGAGGAGGAACATCGTCATGCCGGGAATGTACGCGCGGGGTTGCGGCGGTGCGGGAGGTGGGGCCGAGCACGCTCTGGTCGGCCCGGCGGGTTCAGCCGGGGTCGGGGTATCCGTCCTGTCGACCCGATGGGTCCCGGACGTCGGGACCACGGCACGAGGACGAAGGCGGTCAGCACGGCGGGAGTGGGTTCCAGGAAGAACTCCACGAACCGCACGCCGAGTTCGGCGGCTCGGGCCGTCACCTCGGTGCGGTCCGCACCGACGCCGACGACGTCGACCAGGATGCCGCGCAGGGCCGAGAAGTCCTCCACCGTGTGGTCGATCGGTGAAGCCGGAGATCGGCAGCGCGGCCGAGCCGACGTGGTCGAGGGTGCGCGGCTTGGGCACGATCCGGTCTTCGGTCACCACCACGTGGTCGGCGTGGCTGCCCCGCGGCGGGACGGTCCAGCCGTAGACCTCCTCGACCACCGCGAAGCGGGCCGCTCCCTTGCCGATACGGACCTTCCGGTCCGCGGGGTTCACGGTCCGCCGTTCGACGGGTGATCCGATGGCCGGTCGTGCCGTGATGATGCCGGACGGGCCGGCCGCGGGGCACCTCGATCGCGGGTCGAGGGAACCGTGTGATGATGTGCGTCCACTCCGGGGAGGCGATGGTGCTGAGAAGGGGCGCGCGGTGGGCCGCGGGCGCGATGGCCGCGGTCTGCATGGTGCTGCTCCTGGGTCCCAGCGCACCGAGCCGTGGCCTGCCCCTCGCCAGGCCGCTGCCGTCCGATGCCCCCGGGGAGGTCGTGCCCGACCGGGTCGGCACGTGGAACATCTGCAATCCGTGCGGCGGGAGCGGGCTCAACTTCGGCCGGGCGACGGAGATCGCCACGGCCGCGCCGCAGGTCATCGGCCTGCAGGAGGCGTGCGTACGGGACGTCGAGGAGATCCGCGGGTACCTGGAGGAGGTCTACGGGCTGGTCTACCGGGTCGAGTACGGGTCGGTCCTGCGGAACTGGAACCGGTGCGGGGGGCTGCCGTGGCGGCCGGGCGGTTTCGGCCAGGCGATCCTCTCGGCGGCGCCGATGACGGACCGGGTGAGCGTCGAATACCCCGATGGCGGCTCCGAGGACCGCGGATACCTGGCCGTCACCACGCTGGTGGGCGGCCGTCCCGTCCGCGTCTTCGACACCCACCTCGCCGAACGCCGGCAGGGAGAGGTCCGGGCGGGCCAGGTGGAGGTACTCGCCGCGGAGGTCGCCCGTCACGACCGTGCGATCGTCCTCGGCGACTTCAACGCCGTGCCGGACGCGCCCGAGCTCGGCCCGATGTGGGCCCTGGCCCGGGACACGGACCCCGGCTGCCGCCCCTCGCCCGGCGACGCCGACAGCTGCGCGGCGACCACCGATTGGAACAGCAAGTTCGACTACGTGTTCCTGCGCGGCATCGCCCCGCGCACGCACCGCGTCCGCCCCAGCCCGTACTCGGACCACCACATGCTGCACACCGACCTGAACGCGGGGCCGGGCCGTGGTTGACGGCCGGGACGTGCCTACCGGTCCTTGACGAAGGCCGCGGCCGCGGTGCTCAGGGTGAGGCTGGTGCCCAGGACCACGACGAGGGTGATCGTGGCGAGGACACCGCCGGGGGCGCCGGGGCGGGGCCCCAGGCGGATCGGCACGTCGCCCCGCGGGTCCCGGGTGACCTGCACCGTCGACCCGACGGCCGGCGGGTGGGCGCCCTTGAGTTCGAGGCGGGGCCTGCCTCCGTCGGGGAGCTTCAGGCCGATCGACGTGACCTGGTCGCGGATGCCGCTCATGGGGTCGGAGGTACGGATCCACTCCGTCACCACGGCCTGCTCGGTCACGCCCTGATCGTGCATCCGCTGGTCCTCGCTCATGTCGAAGCGCAGGATGAACAGCAGGACCACCGCCGCTCCGCCGAGCCTGGTCACTTCGGCCATCGCGGGCCCCCTCCGGCTGCCGATACCGCACGGCCCGGCCACCCCGCGGGCCCGCACCCGTGGACGTACCCCGTACGGGCGGGAGGGAAGCGGGGTGGGGTCCTGTCCCTCCGCCCCCTGGCGGCGCCGGTGACGGAGCGCCCGATACGGCGCGGCGTGGGGAGACATGAAGCGACCTTCTGAATGGGTTCGAGGGCGTGGCGGCAGCCCTGGCAGCTCGTGGCCGGGATGCGGAAGAGGGGTGTCGCCGCCGGGGACCCTCTCCATGGACCCCCTCGGCCGTCATGTGAGCATGCGAGGTCCCCGGCGGCGCAACAGGCAGGAAACTACTGCCCGTTCCGCCGGCCGTGCCCATGGGGACGCGGGAATTGGCACCCTCTTGACGGCGGCGCACGAGACGCGTCAAGCGACCGTCAGGGGTGCGTCGACGGGCCCTCTTCCTCCGCTTCCCGTAAGGATGTCGTCAAGAGTTCCCCTGCGCCCGTATGGAGCCCGTCAAGGTGACTCAACGCCGGGCTGAAGACAGGGTTATCTCGGCATCGGCCATCTGGCCGATTCGATTCCTCTCTCTTCATCCAGGAGCTCGCCGTGGCCGATCCGGCCTTCGTCGTCACCACGGTCGCGGTGTTCGCGCTGGTGGCTCTCATCGCCCGGGGGGTGGCCGAGCTGTGACCGTCGAGAACATCGTCGGCCTCGTCGTGGCCGTCTCCCTGCTCGGATACCTCGTCCTCGCCCTCGTGTACCCGGAGAGGTTCTGAGCCGGCACGAGTCCCCGGACCGCCGGCGTCCTCCAGCTCCTCGCGCTGATCGCCGCGCTCGCCCTCGCCTACCGCCCGCCGGGCGACCACAGAGAAGAAGAGTCTGAACATGGGACGCGGCAAGCTCCGCATCTACCTCGGTGCGGCACCGGGCGTCGGCAAGACGTACGCGATGCTGTCCGAGGCACACCGACGGGTCGAGCGGGGCACCGACTGCGTCGTCGGCTTCGTCGAGCACCACAGTCGTCCGCGGACCGAGGTGATGCTGCACGGTCTGGAGCTCATCGAGCGGCGCGAGCTGGAGTACCGCGGTTCCACCTTCACCGAGATGGACGTGGACGCGATCCTCGCGCGGCGGCCCGCCGTCGCGCTGGTGGACGAGCTCGCCCACACCAACGTACCCGGCTCGCGCAACGCCAAGCGCTGGCAGGACGTCGAGGAGCTCCTCCAGGCCGGCATCGATGTCGTCTCGACCGTGAACATCCAGCACCTGGAGTCGCTGGGCGACGTGGTCGAGACGATCACCGGCGTACGCCAGCGGGAGACGGTCCCCGACGAGGTCGCGCGCCGCGCCGACCAGATCGAGCTCGTCGACATGTCCCCGCAGGCCCTGCGGCGGCGCATGGCCCACGGCAACGTCTACAAGCCCGACAAGGTCGACGCGGCCCTGTCGAACTACTTCCGGCCGGGGAACCTCACCGCG
>NZ_JBEXKC010000198.1:0-4274 GCF_040609475.1 Streptomyces sp. NPDC004667
GCCCCGCCGCGGGCGCCGTCCCCACCCCCGTCGGCCCGCTGGTCGGACGCGAGGACGCCGTCTCCCGGGTGTGCGCCGCCGTCGAGGCGGGACGCCTCGTCACGCTCACCGGACCCGGCGGGGTCGGCAAGACCCGCCTGGCCCTGGCGGTGGCCGCACGGCTGGCGGCCGGCCCGGGTCCGCAGCCGCGGCCGGACACGGACCGGGAAGACCCGTACCGCGACGGGATCCGTTTCGTCGAACTCGCCGGTGTGCGGACCGGGGTGGCGTCGGCCGTGGCCGCGGCCCTGGGCGAGCGCGAGGACGTCGCGGGGGGCGGCCCCGGCGGACGCCCGGCGGACGACCGTGACGAGGCGGTCGCCCGGTGGCTCACGGTGCTGCTGGCCCCGCGCCGCATGCTGCTCGTCCTGGACAACTGCGAGCACGTGGTGGACGAGGTCGCGGCACTGGTCTCCCGGCTGCTGCGGGGCGCGCCCGGCGTACGGGTCCTCGCGACGGGCCAGGAGCCCCTCGCCGTCGCCGGGGAGGTGCTGGAGCCCGTATCGCCGCTGGCCGGGCCGGAGGCGGTACGGCTGTTCGCCGAACGGGCGGCGGCGCTCGCGCCAGGCTTCGCGGTGACCGGGGAGAACGAGGAGGCCGTCGCCCTGATCTGCCGTCGGCTGGACGGCATCCCGCTCGCGCTGGAACTGGCCGCCACCCGCGTGCGGGCCCTGGGGGTGCACGCGCTGGCCGACCGCCTGCACGACCGGTTCCGCCTCCTCAACCAGGCGCGCAGGGACGCCCCGGCCCGCCAGCGCACCCTGCGCGCGATGATCGACTGGAGCTGGGGGCTGCTGTCCCCCGCCGAGGGGACGGTGCTGCGCCGACTGGCCGTGTTCCGCGGCGGCTTCACCCTGGAGTCGGCGGAGGAGGTCTGCGCCGGCGACGGCATCGCCCGGGAGGACGTCCTCGACGTGGTGGCACGGCTGGTGGACTGCTCGCTCGTCACGGTGGCGTACGGGGGCGCGGGCACCCCGACGGGCACCGGCGGCGTGCGGTACCGGACGCTGGAGTCCGTCACGGCGTACGGCCGCGAACGGCTGACGGAGGCCGGCGAGGCCCGCGCCCTGCGACAGCGGCACGCCGACCACTTCACGGACCTCGCCGAGCGGGCGGCGGCCGGCCTCCACGAGCCGGGCCAGCGCACCTGGCTGGACCGCCTGGACGCGGAGCGGACCAACCTGGCGGCGGCCCTCGACCACGCGGCGGAGGCAGAGCCGCCGTGCGGGCTCGCGGTACGCCTCGTGGAGGCCCTGGCCTGGTACTGGTTCCTGCGCGGCCGGATCGCGGAGGCACGCGCCGCACTGGCGGCGGCCCCGGAACGCGCGGAGGCCGACGGCGCCACCGGGCCGGCGGCCACGCTCCGGGCCCTGCGGGCGGCGTTCGACGTGTTCGCGGGCGAAGACGACCCGGGCCCGACGGGATGCGCCGACGCCCGACCGCGGGCCCGCTGGCTGCTGGAGTTCGCCCGGCTGTGCTTCACCGGAGCCGCCACCGGGCCGGACGGCGGGGTCCTGGACACCCTGCCGGACACGTTCCGGGCCCGGGGCGACCGCTGGGGCGAGGCAGCCGCGTTCAGCTCCCTCGCCACCCGTGCCATGTACCGGGGCGACCTCGCGGACCTCGACCGGCACGCCCGCGCGGCCGCGGCCCTCTTCGACCGGCTCGGTGACCGGTGGGGCCGACTGCAGAGCTCCGAACAACTGGGCGTGCTCGCCGAGATCCGCGGCGACTACCCGACGGCCGCCCGGCTGTACGAGGACGGGGTGCGCACCGCACGGGAACTGGAACTGTGGACGACGGTCTCCTTCCGCCTGGCCAGGCAGGGCCGCATCGCCCTGCTGACCGGCGACCTCGCGCGGGCGGAGCTGCTGCACGAGCGGGCCCGGGAGATCGCGGTGGAGCAGTCGCACCGGCCGGCCGAGCAGTTCGCGGTGATCGGCCTGGCGCTGGGTGCCCGTCGCGGCGGCGACCCGGCGGCGGCCGAGACCCTGCTGCGGCCCTGGCTCGACTGGAACCGGCGGCTGGGCGTGGACGCGGGAGCCGCCCTGGTCCTGGCACAACTCGGCTACGCGGCCGAGCTCCGGGGCGACCTCGACCTGGCCCGGTCCCTGCACGAGGAGGGCCTCGACGCCGCCCGCCGCACCGGCGACCCCCGGGCCCTGGCCCAGGCCTTCGAGGGCCTCGCGGGCGCCCTGGCGGCACCCGCCCCGGCCACCCCGCACCACCCGGCCGCCCCGCACCACCCGGCCGCCCCCGCCCCGACTCCCGAGCGCCGACGGACCGACCTGCTCCGGGCCGGCGAACTCCTGGGCGCCGCCCACGCCTTGCGGGAGTCCGTCGGCACACCGCTGCCACCCGCGGAACGCTTCGACGTCGACCGGGCCGCCGCCCGGCTCCGGGACGCCCTGGGCGAACCGGAGTACACCCGCGCCTTCACCACCGGCCACCTCTCGAACGAGCAGTACGCCCGCTGCTTCGGCGAGCCGCCCGCCCGGGCATGAGGCGGCACGCCCCGCGCGGAGCCGCCGCACGGCCCTTCGGAGCGCCCGACCGCCGGACGGTGCTCCCGGCCGTTCGCCGAACGCCCGAGCGCGGCCCGGCTTGAGGGCTGGCCCCATCGGCGTAGCGTGAAAAGAGACGCCCGGGACCCCGGCGGTCGGCGCCGGTGTGCGTGCGGGCGCCGCGAGGAGCGTCGGCCATGGCAAAAATTTCCCTGGACCAGCTGCGCGAACGGGTGCGCGGCGCGGTCGTGACCCCCCAGGACGCGGCCTACGACGAGGCGCGCAAGGTCTACAACGCCATGATCGACCGGAAGCCGGCGGTCGTCGTGCGGTGCGCCGGCGCCGCCGACGTCATGGCGACGGTCGACTTCGCCCGGGAGAACGGGCTGGACCTCGCGGTGCGCGGCGGCAGTCACAGCGTGCCCGGCTTCGGCACCTGCGACGACGGCGTCGTCGCCGACCTGTCCGGGATGCGGGGGGTCCGCGTCGACCCGGGCGACCGGACGGCGCGCGCCGAGGGCGGCGCGACCTGGGGCGACTTCAACGCGGCCACGCACGTCTTCGGCCTGGCGACGACCGGCGGGATCATATCCACCACCGGTGTGAGCGGGCTCACCCTGGGTGGCGGCATCGGCTACCTCTGCCGCGGGCAGGGCCTGAGCTGCGACAACCTGATCTCCGCGGACGTGGTGACCGCCGACGGCCGGCTGGTGGTCGCCAGCGAGGACGAGAACGAGGACCTCTACTGGGCCCTGCGCGGCGGGGGAGGGAACTTCGGAGCGGTGACCTCGCTCGAATTCCGACTGGCCCCGGTGCAGGACGTGTACGGCGGGCCCATGCTCTTCGAACTGGCCGACGCCGGCGCCGTCCTGCGCGGGTACCGCGAGCTCATCGCAGGCGCACCGCGGCAGCTGGGCGGCTTCCCCGCCTTCCAGATCGCCCCGCCCCTGCCCTTCATCCCCGAGGACCGGCACGGGGAGCCCTTCATCCTGATCGTGGCCTGCTGGGCCGGCCCGATCTCGGAGGGCGAGCGCGCCGTGCAGCAGTTCCGCGAGTTCGCGCCCGTGGTCGCGGAACACGTCGGACCGATGCCCTATCCCGCGTTGAACAGTGCCTTCGACGCCCTGGTACCGCCCGGACTCCAGCACTACTGGAAGGCCAACTTCGTCACCGAGCTCACCGACGCCGCGATCGAGGCCCACCTGGTCCACGGTCCCCGGGTCCCGGTGGTGAACTCGACCGTCCACATCTACCCGATCAACGGCGCCTGCCACGACGTCCCGCAGGACGCCACGGCCTTCGCCTACCGGGACGCCTCGTTCGCCACGGTCATCGCCGGCATGTGGCCCGACCCGGCCGACAACGAGGCCAACACCGCCTGGGTGCGCGACTACTACGAGGCGACCGCTCCGCATTCAGAAGAGGGCGGCTACGTCAACTTCATGGCCGGTGACGACCAGGACCGGATCCGGGCCAACTACAAGGGGAACTACGACCGGCTCGTGGAGGCCAAGCGGGCCTACGACCCGGACAACCTGTTCCACCTGAACCAGAACGTGAAGCCGTAGGCCGTCGTGTCCGGCCGCGTCAGCCGACGCGGCCGGACACGACGAGGTGGGGTGCCGGGGTTGCGGTGGCGGGCCAGGCAACACGGCTCCGCGGGGGGAAGCTCCCGCCGCCGCGAGGCCCCCCGGCACCCGGCCCCCGACACAACATAATAGAACAACACAC
>NZ_JBEXKC010000199.1:0-4166 GCF_040609475.1 Streptomyces sp. NPDC004667
CCGCCGCCAGCGCGGCCGGTGCGGGACGAGCGTCTCTCCCGCGCGACCGTGGCGGAGATCCGGGCCATGGCCCCGGAACTCGCCCGCGCCACGCTGAACCCGAACCTCGTCCAGTGCCTCGAACAGGTGGTGACCGGCGCCGACGGCGACCTTGGCATGCGGCTTTTTCTTCGCACGCTCAAGGCACACTCCGTGCCGGTCCCGTACGAGGATTTCCGCCGCTTCCTCGTCCTGGGGTGGCAGTTCGGTTTCCCTCCGGCTGTGGTCCACGACGGTCTCCGCATCGTCTGGCCGCCGGTCAGCACTTCCCGATACGGGCTCGACGACGACTTCGGACTCTCCAGACTCGCCATGCTGTTCACGGCAGGATGGCAGTACCGCACTGCTCGCGCGACCATCGAGGACGCCGTACAACACGACGGCTATGAACGGCCTCCCGGCTCCGAGGCCGCGATCCTTCTGGAGGACACCCGCCGGATCCTCGACTCCGGACTGACCGACGACACGATCAGCCTGCTGTGGCTGGCGGCAACGGACCGGGGCCACAACATTGACCAGTCCGGCCTCAGCGGCCGGGAATGGCTGAAGCAGGTCGCGGACGTATGCGAAAAGCACCTTTCCGAGGTCGCACCCGCCTACATCCCCTCCGCGTCGGCCATCCGCACCGACCTCCGCAACGCTGTCCTTCACGAGATCCGGGAGACAGCGCCTGTCGCCGCAGGCACGGTGATCAGCCCGGGGCCCCTACCCCTGCAGAGCACTGCAGTGTGGAACGCCCTGGAACAGGTCGTCAGCAAGGTCGACCCCGACCTCGGATTCCGCCTGCTCCTACGCGCACTGAAGATCCTGCAGCTGCCCCTCACTGAAGCGCAGTACGCCCGCTACGAAACCCTCAGCACCAAATTTCGGTACGGCGAGAACCATCTGCTCTTCTCGGTCAACCACTTGATTCAACGGAACTGACCCTCCCGCCTGAACACCAGCCCACCCAGAGCGCCCCTCCCACCAGGAGGGGCGCTCTCAGTATTCTTCGCACACCCCACCCCGCGCGGATCTGCCCGCCCTCGGCCACGGCACGAGGCTTGACACTTCCGGAGGGCAGAACAGCCGATCCCACGCACCGTGATGTCCGCCGAGACAATCTCCCGGTCCTCACAGGCAGCCCCAGCAGCCCTGCCCATGTCCCGGCGGACCCGTTACGGACGCACCTGCGGATCCCGGGGGGACTGGCCCGGGCACGGGTGAACCCAGTGGCGGAGGCATGACGTATCCACGGACGTCTGCGAGCCACGCGGCGCCGGCCCGAAGGCGGTAGGCCTTCTGAGGGCACCCGCCCGCGCACAACATCCCGAGAGCTGAGCCCCGCAGGGGCTCCGACTCTGGTGGCACTCCCGCGCGCCAGCGTGATCGAGGTGCTGTGCCGCGGGCGCGGCCTGGCAGCTGGGAACGGGCGCTGGCGGCTCAGGAGGAGGCGAAGAAGTACCGCAGGCCGTTTACCGCCGGGCTGATCGACCAGATACGACGCCTCTTCGGGGAGACGTACACGGCGTCTTTCGAGTATCTGATGACGGACCCTCGGCCGTGGTGGCTTTGTTCACTTCTAGGGACAGCGTTTGTCCGCCGGTTTGGGCAGCAGTTGCGGATCTTGAGGCCCGTAGATGTTCATGAGAAATAGGTTCTGGCACAGATCTTGGGGAGCCAACGCGGAGGGTGACGGCGCCGTTCGAATGAGAGGGTCCGAACCCCGGTTGCTCGACGTGAACGCACACCTCGTAGCCTCCGCACATGACTGATGATCCGTTCCAGTGCCGCTGCGTCCTCTGCCATGACTACGGCGACCGGGACGAAGCGGACCGCATGGGTCGGACGGTCATCGAGCATGTGCAGCAGCACGGATGGCACGTCGTGATGGTTCCCGAAGACGAGATCGGGCCTGGATTCGCCTACACGATCGGCCTCGCGCATACTTATGGCGGGCCTGAACTCGCCATGTTCGGGCTCGATGTCCACGCCATGCACCGCATGCTCAACACTTTCGGAGAGAAGTCCGCCGCGGGCGAAGCATTGGCGGACGGCCAGAGCCATTCTGATGTTGTCGTCGGGCATCGGGTCGCGCTCAGGCAGGTTGATCGCGGCTGGTACCGGACTTTCTTCGGGCAGGCCATCGGGTTTTACCGGCGGTCGCCTCTCCCCGTGCTGCAAGTCACGTGGCCTGATGCCGAGGGCCGTTTCCACTGGGATGAGCAGGCTGGCGAGAGGCATCGTGAGTCACAGCCTCAGTTGTGGCTGCCCCCGAGTGACCATCCTGTCGGGCTCTGGACGACCGAACTCTGATCTCCTGGCTGGGAAGCGGCGAGCCGGCACCTGGGCGATGCACTACTGAAGCAAGATCATCTTGCGTAGGAGTTCGAATCCGGCTCGGCCGTAGAGCTGTCTCTTGATCTTTTTGATGCGGTTCACGGCGCCTTCGATGCTGCCCGAGCTCCAGTCCAGGGTGAGGCCGGCGGTCACGGCGTCGAGGTCTCGGAGCAGGTGGAGTGCGAAGCCGGTGAGCCCAGGCAGCCGGCTGGCGTCGACGGCGTCGATCCAGGCAGGGAGCGTGGCGCCGAGGCGGCCGGTGAGTATCTCGCCGAACTCGCGTACGTGCCCGGCGGCCGTGTCCAGTTCAGGACAGCGGGCCAGGACCTCCTTCAGGCTGGCGCGGTCTTCCTCGCTCAGGGCGGTGGGGTGCCGGGTGAGCCAGCCGGTCACCTGCCGTACCGTCGGCGGCCGCGGCGGTGCAGCTGACGGAACCCCGCGCAAGGTGGCGATGTGGGCGCGGACCATGCCGTAGGTGACGGGCGCTTGCTCGGCGACCAGCTCGCCGTGCAGCCGGGTGACGCTGGTGCACCCCTCGGTGAATCGTCGCTCCAGGTAGGGCTTGTAGGGGTCCAGCCTGCTGGGCCGGGACCGGTTCTCGCGGATGGTGTCCTGCCAGCGTGCGGCGTTCGCGTACCGGAGCACGGTGTTGAGGCCCCAGCCCAGGTGCCGGGCAATCGCCCGGCGTGAATGGCCCTGGGCGAGCATCTCGTGGACCAGGGCGTGTGCTGCCCTCTTGCGCTCATCCCGCCGGCCGACGGGCGCCGCGTCGTTCTGCGGCCGACCGGGAGCTGATCGGATGTCCTGCGGCAGGAGGCCGCTGGGCGTCGGGGTGCGCAGGCAGTCGCGGTGGGCGGCTACACAGGTCTCCACGGCCCGACCGAGGCCCTGCCACAAGTGAAAGCGGTCGGCGACCTGCAGAGCGTCGGGGGCGCCGCGCCGGGCGCCATCGGCGTAGGCGCCAGCCCGATCGCGGCAGATGATCTCCACGCCGGGGTGGCGGATCAGCCAGCCGGCCAGCGGCCCGGCTTCACGCGTCGGGAGCACATCGACCACGCGATGGTCTTCGATGCTGGTCAAGACGGTGGAGTAGGTCTGGCCGCGACGGATCGCGAAGTCGTCCACGCCCAGCACACGTGGAGTACTGAACCGTGGATCGGGCAATGCCATGACCCTGCGTAACAAGGTCATTCTTCCCGCACCGAAGCCGAGCTGGGCAGCCAGCCGAGCGCCGGCCCGCCCCGCCAGGGCGAGCCCCACCCGCTCCAAGGTGTGGTTGAGCCGGGTGGTGAACCGTGCGTACGGGGCGGCCAGTCGCAAGAACGGCTCGGCGAACGTCCGACGCGGGCAGTCCGCCGACCCGCAGATGAAGCGCCGGACCGTCAGCCGGATCACAAAGCCCTGCTCAGCGAGCGGAAGGTCCTTCAGCCTGCGCTGGTAACGGTCGTGGACTCGGTCCGAGAAGCGGCCGCAGTCCGGACACTCCGCCGCGGCCGCGCGGCCTCTCGCGACCTCCACATCGTCGATCCCGTCGAACACCAGCGAGTCCCAGAACGGTGCATCGGTCTGCATGACCAGCACCATCACCGTCCACAGCCGACCAGAGCAGCGAACGGTATGCACCTGAGGGAGCGTCACTTCCGGCCGTCAGACGCCAAGGCGTACGCCGTCTCGCACGAGCCAGTCCCTCGCAATCGAACAACGAGGTAACGCTCCGCGACGGCTCCCCAGGATCTGTGCCAGAACCCACAACCCGTGAATAAAGCCAATCGCTGTCTCGAGCAACCTCCACCCGTCTGGATTCGACG
>NZ_JBEXKC010000200.1:0-4122 GCF_040609475.1 Streptomyces sp. NPDC004667
GGCGGCCCCGGCGCGGGCCGCGGGGCGGGCCGGGAGCCGGTAGGAACGCCGGTCGAAGGCGTAGCCGGGCAGCGGGATCCGCCGCCCCGGCCCGTCCGCGTGGACCTCGTTCCAGGAGATGTTCAGCCCCGCCGTGTACGCACCGGCCAGCGCCGCGTCCAGGGTGGCACCCGTGGTGTCCTTGCGGCGCAGGCAGCTCAGCCACCGGTGCTGCTCCTGCGGTACCGCCTGCCGGGCCAGCGAGGTCAGGGCCGTGGACGGACCCACCTCCAGGAACACGTGCCGGCCGCGCTCGGCGATGGTCCGCACCCCGGCCGCGAACTCCACCGACCGCGTCATGTGGTGCACCCAGTACTCGGGCGTCGCCAGTTCCCGCGGCGCCGCGATCCGGCCGGTCAGGTTGGACACGATCGGCAGCCGCGGCTCCCCGAAGGCGATCCCCCGCAGCACCTCGGCCAGCGGCTCGGCGACCTCCTCCATCAGCGGCGAGTGGAACGCCGCCGTCACGTGCAGCGGCGTCACCGTCCAGTCCCGCGCGCGCAGCGCCTCCACCGCCTCCGCCAGCGCCCCGGCGCCGCCCGAGACCACGCACTGCTCCGGCGCGTTGACGGCGGCGACGGCCAGTTCGGGCCACGGCAGCAGCAGCGGGCGCACCTCCTCGGCGGGCGCCGCCACCGCGGCCATCCCGCCCGGCGCCGACACCGACTCGATCAGCCGGGAACGCGCGGCGAGGAAGGCCACCCCGTCGGCGAGCGAGAACAGCCCGGCGACCGTGGCCGCGACGATCTCGCCCACGCTGTGCCCGATCAGCACGCTGGGCCGCACCCCCCACGACAGCCACAGCCGGGCCAGCGCGTACTCCAGGGTGAACAGCGCCGCGTGCGTGAAGGACGTACGGGCCAGGGTCTCCTCGGCGTCCCCGGCGTCGCCGAACATCACGGCGGCCACCGAGCGCCCCAGCAGCGGGGCGAAGAGCGCGTCGCACTCGTCGACGCAGCGCGTGAACACGGCGTGGCGCCCGTACAGGGCCCGGCCCATGCCCACGTACTGCGACCCGGAACCGGTGAACAGGAAGGCCACCTTGCGGAACGCGTCGGGCTTCTCCTCGCCCCGCGGCGGCGCGCTCCACCGCTCCAGCTGCGTGCCGAGCTCGGCCAGGGAGGAGACGGCCGCCGCCGCCCGGAAGCGGAAGTGCGAGCGGGCGGTGGCCCGGGTGCGGCACAGGTCGGCGAGGGAGGTGCCGGGGTGCTCGGCGAGGAACCGCGCGTACCGCTCGGCCTGGAGCCGCAGCGCCGGCCGGGACTTGGCGGACAGCGTGAAGACCTGCCCGTACGCCTCCTCACGCGCGGCGGGCGCGGTGTCCCGGGCGGTCTCCGGGGCGGTGTCCCGGGCGGTGTCCCGGGCGGGGGCCTCCTCCAGTACCGCGACCGCGATGGCCCCGGCGACGCCGAAGCCGTTGACGGTGGCCCGGCGCACCGGGGCCTTCCAGGGCCGCTCCTCGGTGGCCACCTCGATCGGGTACGTGTCCCACGGGATCCGCCCGGAGAGGTTGCGCCACACGTGCGGGAAGAAGGTGCCGGCCCGCATCTGCGTGATCACCTTGATCAGTCCGCCCAGCCCGGCCGCGGGCTCCATGTGCCCCAGGTTGGCCTTCAGCGAGCCGATGACCAGCGGGTCGTCCTTGTCGTGGGAGGCGCCGAACACCCCGTTCACCGACCCCAGCTCGATCGGATCGCCGAGCGGGGTCCCCGTCCCGTGCGCCTCCACGTACTGGATGTCGCCGGGCTCCAGCCGCGCGTTGGCCAGCGCCGCCCGCATCACGGCCTCCTGCGCCGTGCCGTTGGGCGCGCTCAGGCCCGCGCTCTCGCCGTCCTGCCCGATCGCGGTGCCCCGTACGAGGGCCAGCACCCGGTCGCCCGCGGCCACCGCGTCCGACAGCCGCTTGAGGACGAGCACCCCGCAGCCCTCGGCGCGCGCGTAACCGTCCGCACTCTCGTCGAAGGTCTTGCAGTGCCCGTCCGGGGCCAGCATCTGGGCGTGCGAGAGGATCACGTACGAGCGCGGGTTGTGCAGGGTGTTGACCCCGGCGCACAGCGCGATCCCGCACTCGCGCCGCCGCAGCCCCTCCACCGCCAGGTGCAGGGCGGTCAGCGAAGCCGCGCACGCGGTGTCGGTCGTCAGGCTCGGGCCGCGCCAGCCCAGGAAGTACGAGAGCCGCCCCGACAGGGAGTACGCCCCGAGCCCGGTCGCCAGGTTCCCGTCGAGCTGCTCGTCCGAGAGCCCCTCCAGCTCCAGGGGGAAGTCCAGGGGGGAGGCGCCCACGTAGACACCGCCGTCGCCGTGCCGCAGCACGGCCGGATCGATGCCGGAGTCCTCCAGGGCCTCCCACACCGTCTCCAGCAGCAGCCGCTGCCCCGGATCGATGAAGGGGGCCTGCTTCGGGGGAATGCTGAAGAACTGCGCGTCGAATTCGTCTATGTGGTCGAGGAAACCGCCCGCGACGGCGGTGATGTCGCCGTCGGCCACCTCCGGCACCCAGCGGTCGCGCGGCAGCGGACCGATACCGGAACGTCCGTCCCGCAGAAAGGAATCGAGATCCGAAAGAGAATTGTTCCGGCCGGGCAGGCGCATGCCGACCCCGACCACGGCGATCGGCTCGTGCCTTTCGAGAAGGAATTCACCGAGGGCCCTGTCCTGTCGCCGGACCGTTTCCTCCGCGATGTCGAGCCTCTCCTGAATCTCCTTGATTCCCTGCACGATGTACGGATCCCGCGGGTCCGGCGTTCCCGGCATGGCGGCGGCCTCCCTCTCAATTCGCGTCGAAGATGTCGGCCAGCACGTCCGAGGCCAGATGGTCGGTCAGCCGCTCGACGGTGGGCTGGTTGAACAGGGCGGTGCTGCTGATGCCCCGCCCCAGCCGGTCTTCGAGCCGCTGCTTGACCTGGGTCAGCAGCAGGGACGTCATACCGAGCTCGAAGAAGCTGTCCTCCAGCGGCAGCTCTTCGTCATCGGGCATGAGCAGTGCCGTCTTGAATTCCGCCACGACGATTTCTTCCAGAACCGTCCGGCGTTCCGATCGGGGCGAGGACACTAATTGTTCTGTCATACCGGTCGAGTGAAGCACAGCCGCCGTGACGACCGGCTGACGTCCTCCTGACCCGTCGGGCCGGTCAGTTCAGCGTCAGTACCGCTGTGGGAACCTCGGGATGCACGAATGCGTGGGATCCGGCGTGGAGGAGCGAATCATGCAGACCGAAGCACGAGAAGAATTGCGGACCAATGGATATTCGTTGCTGCCGGCCGACCGGCTCGTCATCGACACCGAAGCGATGCAGCACGTCAAGGAATTGGCCGCCGAGTGGGAACACCTGGAGACGGACCGGTACCTGAAGGGCGGGTCCCGCTTCCGCGAGCGCCGCTACGACCGGTTCTACTTCGTGCCCCGCACCGGGGAGGTCCGGCTGCGCCCCCACCGGCCCTACTTCCAGTCGATGAACGCCAACGACTACGCCGGCGGCATCGACCGCGACGTGGCCCCCCTCAGCCGGGCCACCCTGGACAACCCGCTCCTGACGCGGCTCCTGCGCGCCGACTTCGAGAAGTTCCCGGTCCCCGCGGACTCCTGGCTCGACGACCCCTGGGACGTCCAGTGCCACCAGTTCCGGATCATCAGCACCCCGGACGAGACGGGGGAACCGACCCCCGAGGGCCCGCACCGCGACGAGGTCGACTTCGGCGCCATCCACCTGATGGGCCGCTTCAACGCCCGGGGCGGGGAATCCCAGGTCTACAGCCTGGAGAAGGAACTCGTGGCCGAGTTCACCCTCACCGAGCAGATGGACACCATGTTCTGGGCCGACGCCCGGATCCTCCACGCGGTGCGCCCGATCCACGCGCAGGACCCGGCCAAGCCGGCCGTCCGCGACGTCCTGATCCTGGGGTACCGACACGCGCCGGAGCTGCGCCGCGACGAGCAGAGCGGCTGACATGGCGAACGGGACCGAGATCCGTCGCGTGGACCGCGTGGTCATCCGTTTCGCGGGTGATTCGGGTGACGGTATGCAGTTGACGGGTGACCGTTTCACGTCGGAGACGGCGTCGTTCGGGAACGATCTTTCGACG
>NZ_JBEXKC010000201.1:0-4082 GCF_040609475.1 Streptomyces sp. NPDC004667
GGCCCGCCACCGCGCCCGACCGCGCCGCCCAGGACCGCGACGCGGCGATCCTGTTCACCGGCTCGGCCCGGCCGCGCCCGGTCCGCGTCGGCCACGAGCTGCTGCTCGCCGCCCACGACGGCTGGGCCGGGGCCGCCCGGCTCACCCCGCGCGACCGCCACCTGTTCAGCGGCGGACCCGACATCACCGCCTTCGCCGCCGGCTGGACCCGCCCCCTGTGCTCCGGCGGCGCCCTGGTCCTGCCCGAGGGCGCCGGGCGCGGGGCCCACGACCTCCTCGACGCCGTCCGGGACCGGCACGTCAGCGTCCTGCACACCGACCCGGCGACCGCCGTGGAGCTCATGGTCCGCGACGACCGGCCCGCCCCGGTCTCCGTCCCCCGGCCCCGCCGCGAACCCGACCCCGCCTTCGCCGACGTGCGGCTTCTCACCGTCACGGGGGACCGGCTCTACCTCGACGAACAGGCCGCCCTCCAGGACCGGTTGCGCCCCGGCGCCCGCGTCCTCAACGTCTACGGCCCCACCGAGACCGCCGGCGCCGGGACCTCCTTCGAACTCCCGCAGCTGCCCGGCCCGCTGGACACCCCCGAACGGATCGCCCTCCTCGGCACGCCCTTCCCGGGCTTCCGCGCCGACCTGCGCGACGGGGAGCTCCTCCTCACCCCGCCCGGCGGCGACGCCGTCGCGACCGGCGACCTCGCCGTCCTGCGCCCCGACGGGCTGCTGGAGTTCGGCGGGCGGCTGCGCGACCGGATCACCCTGGACCGGGGCGCCCACCTCGACCCCCACACCGTCGAGTCCCGGATCCGCACCCACCCCGCCTTCGGCGCCGCCGTCGTGGCCCGGGTGACCTCGGGGACCCGCGAACGGCTCGTCGCCTACGTGGCCCCGCCCCCCGGCGACCCCCTGTGGCTCCGTGACGGGGACAAGGCCGGCGTGGAGACCCTGACCGCACACCTGAAGCCGGGGACCGGCCCCGCCGAAACGCCGACCCGGCTGGTCCGGCTGCGCGCCCTGCCCCGTACCCGGGCCGGCCAGGAGGACCGGACGGCCGTGCCGCTGCCCGCCGAGGACCGCCCGGCGGTGGCCGGTTCCGCGCCGGCCCCCGCGCGCAGCGGCAAGACGGGCACCGCCGGGGAGTCGTTGTCTCCCGGCTGCGCCGCCGGCTGCCTCGCCCTCCCGCTGACCGTGGGGGCCCTGGTGCTCGCCCCGGCGTTGTGGCCCGGATCGACCGACCTCACCGGGGTGCCCCTCCCGTGGTCCTTCCTCTTCTTCGTCCTCTACGTCTGCGAGAGCGCCGCCTTCGCGGCGGGCGTGCTGTTCCTGTTCGGAGGCCGCGGGCGGATGCTCCGCCACGGCCGGGGACGGGCCCTGACCACCGCCGCCCACCTGTCGGCGTCCTACCTGCTGCTCGCCTGGTGGCCGCAGGACAACCTCTACCGGCTGGCGGCCAAACACGACTGGCCGCGCCAGGCCGCCCTCGTCTACACCTTCAACGTCCCGCTGATGATCGCGGGCCTGATCGTGGCCTGCTACCTGCTCCGCAGGCCGCGCTCGCCCTTCGACTTCGAGGACTGACCGGCCGGGCGGCGGCCGGGTCGGGCTCCGGCCCGGCCCGCCGCGTCGGAGCCGTCGCCGACGCAGGAGCCGTCCCCGGGGGCAGAGCCGTCCCCGGCGTCGGAGCCGTCGCCGGCATCCGAGCCGTCCGCCGCCGCGGAGAAGTCCGCGAACCCCGCCCCGACCGCGAGGGCCCCCGCCCGCACCAGCGCCTCGGCCGCGTCCAGCGCCCCGGCGTCGCGCGCGGCCAGCAGCACTCCGATCCAGGGCGCCGGATCGAAGGCCCCGGTCACGATGGCCGGCACGAACACCGCCCCCGACCCGGCGCAGGCCTGCACGAGGTCCCCGCACAGCAGCTCCACCTGCCCCTCCGGCAGCCGCGCGCCCAGCTCCACCCGGTCGACGATCCGTACGAGGTGCCCCGCGCCCCGCAGCACGTCCAGCCGGGCCGCCACCATGAAGGCCACCGAGGGGCCGGTGAGCCTCAGGTTGGCCTCGGTCGGCGCCGGCCGCCCCGCCGCGTCGACCACGAAGTCCACGTCGAACCAGCCCCGGTGGCCCGAAGCCGCCAGCTCCCGCCCCACCGCCGCCCCGAACGCCCGCAGCGGCGCCTCCAGCGCGGCGGGCACGACCCCGGGCCCCACCGTCGCGCCCCGGTACGCCCCGTCGTCCACCTCCATCACCGCCGCCCCGACCTCGTGCGGGCGGCCCTCCCCGTCCACGAACCCGTCGTACGTCAGGTCCCGAGGCCCCCGTGACGGTCCCTGTACGTACTCCTCCACCAGCAGCGGCCCGCGCGGCAGCCCGCGCAGCGCCGCCCGTGCCCCGCCCGCCGCCCGGACCAGGGCGGGCGTCACCACCCTGGTGCCCGAACCCCCCACTCCGTGCTCCGACTTGAGCACCGTGCCCAGCCCCGCCCGCGCCCGCGACCGCACCGTCCGGACGGCCGCCCACCGGGTCGCCGCCCGCCACTGCGCGGGGAGCGCGATCCCCGGGTGCCCGCCGCCCGCCAGGATCCGGGCGAACAGGGAGTGCGCCGCCGACTTCGACTCGTAGCGCAGGTCCCGCGGCCGCCACGGCAGACCGGCGAGCCGCCCGTACGGCTCCGTCCGCCCCCACGGTACGAGGGGCAGCCCGCGCCCCGTCACCCGCCGGGCCAGCTCCGGCCGCGACCGTACGGCGTCCGACAGGCACGGGTCCCCCTCGGCCAGCCCGTCGTGGACCTCCACCTCGGGGCCCCAGCCCAACTGCCGTCCGACCAGCCGGATCCAGCCCGGTGGCACCGCCCGCGGCAGCAGCAGGGCGGCCGGGTACGGGCTGTAGAACGCGGCGAGGCAGGCGTAGTCGTGCGCGGCCCCCGGCTCCCGGCCCACCGAGGGGTCGGCGAACTGGGCGTTGAACTCCGCCACGTTGCCCACGTGCACCGCCGGGACCCCGCCCGTCCAGGCCCGCGCCCAGCCGGCGAGCACCGCCGGAGCCACCTCGAAGCGCACCAGCCCCGGCGGCGCCCCGGCCGAGGCCACCGCGCCCATCGCCCGGTAGAAGCCCGTCGCGTGCGGATCGGCGTCGATCAGCAGGCGGCGCACGCCCAGCGCGGCGGCCCGGCCCAGGACGTTCCGGTACAACAGCCGCCCGACGCCCCGGCCGATGGCCGACGGTTCCACGAACAGCAGCCCGAGCCGGGCCACTTCCCCGTCCGGCCGCCCTCCCGGTGCCCCCTCCAGGACCTCCAGAGAGGCGACCCCCAGCAGGAGCCCGGCGCCGTTCTCGGCCACCACGATCCGCCGGCCGGCGAGTTCGTCCTCGCGGACGGCCAGTTCCGGGGCGCACGCGGCGAGGAACCCCGCGTCGTAGCCCCAGTGGGCCTTGGACCGCATGACCAGCGCCGTCAGCGCTGCCGCCTCCCCGTCCCGCGCGGCCCTGACCTTTGCCATTTCCTGACCTCCCCATGGTCCGGGGCGGGGCCGTGCGATACATTCGGCCTCCCCACGGCACGTGCTCGGCACATCCCTATCCCACCCACGCCCAGACAGGCTTTTCCATGAGCGACATCGTCAACGGACTCGGCCGCACGAGCGCGTACGGCGCCCTCGGGCTGGTCCTGCTGATCCTCGGCATCGTCCTGGTGGACGTGTTGACGCCCGGGAAGCTCCCGAAGCAGATCTGGGAGGAGCGCAACCGCAACGCGGCCCTCCTGCTCAGCTCCGCGCTCCTGGGCATCGGCGGCATCGTCTTCACCTCGATCTGGACGACGTACGACGACTTCGGCAAGGGCCTGCTGTCCACCGCGGCCTTCGGGCTGCTGGGCCTGGTCCTGATGGCCGTGGCCTTCCTGGTGCTGGACCTGGTGACCCCGGGCAAGCTCGGCGCCATCGTCGTGGACCCGGAGCCGCACCCGGCCGTCTGGGTCACGGCCTCCTGCAACCTCGCCGTCGCCGCGATCGTGGCGGCGTCCATCGCCTGACGACACGTACGGCACGACGAGAGCGCCGCTCCCCACGGGGAGCGGCGCTCTACTCGTGCCGG
>NZ_JBEXKC010000202.1:0-4060 GCF_040609475.1 Streptomyces sp. NPDC004667
ACGGCCACCTACTTCGACCCGCACACCTCCTACGGGATGGTCAGCGCCTACGAGGCCGTGTACATGGCGCAGCGGATGCCCTTCCGGCTGCGCCGCGGCTCCACCGCCCGGTGGGCCGGTCGGTGGATGCCGGGCCGGCGGTCCGTCGGTGAGCGTGGAGGAGGACGGCACCCGGACCGGTACGAGGCCGTAGGGCGAGATGAGGGACGATGCGCTGGACAGGTATCCCGGCCCTGGTGGCCGCCCTGGTACTGGGCTGGGCCTCCCTGCACACGGCGGCCGCGCTCGCCGACGCGGACATCGCCCCCGCACGGAGCCAGAAGTGGACCACGGTGCCGGTGGCCCTGGGCGCGGCGCCCGGCACACCGCCCGCCACGGAGGCGGCGTCCCCGGGACACCCGGCACCCTCCGACGGGCAGGCGGACGAGAACGCCGCGCACGGCCCTCCGGGAACCTTCGACATCGCGGCGGCGGTCGCGCTGACCGGGGGCGCGCTCTGCGTGACGTACGCGTTCCGGCGCAAGGGCGGCGGGCGCAGGCCATCGGGGTCCCGGCGCGGATGACTGAATGCGTGATCGAGATCCCCTTGCGGTCAGGGAGCAAGGCTCGATCGTCCTTGCGTAAACGCTGCGATGAGGTTGGTACGGATAGCCTGCCCGGATTGGCGGTGACCGGCGGCCGGTCGAACAGCTGGAGAGCGGAGTGAAGCGATGCTGGGAGTGGCGAACCTGCCTACCTACGCGCTGGGGACTCTGCTGATCATTCTTCTCCCTGGGCCGAGCTCCCTGTACACGCTGTCGGTGGCGGTCCGGCATGGGGTCAGGACGGCGTACGGGGCTGCCGCGGGAGTCTTCCTCGGCGAGATGGCCCTGATGCTGCTGACCGCCCTGGGTGTCGGATCGCTGCTCAAGGCCAATCCCCTGGCCTTCGCCGTGGTGAAACTGGCCGGCGCCGGCTATCTGGGATGGATCGCCCTGTCGATGCTCCGCGGGGCCTGGACAGCCTGGCGGACCCGCAAGGAGGCGGTCTCCCAGGCCACACGGCCCGAGGCAGACATCACCGGAACCGAGCGACCGTTCCGCAGGTCGGTCCTGATCACCTTGCTGAACCCGAAGGCGATCCTGTTCTTCATCTCATTCTTCGCCCAGTTCGTGGACCCCGCCTACCCGCATCCCGCACTGTCCTTCGCGCTGCTCGCCCTCGTGTACCAGTCGATCAGCCTCTGCTACATCACCGCCCTGATCCTGGGCGGTACCTACTTCTCGGCCCAGTTCCGCCGACGCCGACGACTGTCTGCCGGACTCACCGCCGGAGCCGGGGCCCTGTTCCTGGGCTTCGCGGCCAAACTCGCCACGACCGGGGGCTGACGGCCGGACGGGTTCGCGGGCGGCGTCGCGGTACGCCGTCAGACCCGGGGCGCGTTCAGCTTGACCCCTACTCCGCGCACGGTGTGCAGGTAGCGCGGGCTGGCGGCGCTCTCGCCGAGTCTGCGGCGCAGCCAGGACAGGTGGACGTCCACGGTCTTGTCGGTGACACCGAAGGCGTTCTGCCAGACCTCGGCGCGCAGTTCGGCCTTGCTGACCATCCGGCCGGCGCGTTCGGCCAGGTAGGAGAGGAGGGCGAACTCCTTGGGCCGCAGCTCCAGCACCTGCTCGTCCAGCGAGGCGGCGTGGGCGTGGAGGTCGATCAGCAGGCCTCCCACGCGCAGCGGGGGCCGTACGGGGTCGGGACGGGTGCGGCGGAGCACGGCCGTCATGCGGGCCTGGAGGTGTTCCGCGGAGAAGGGCTTGATGACGTAGTCGTCCGCGCCGAGGTTGAGGGCCGCCACCGTGTGGGCCTCCTCGTCGCGTGCGGTGGCGATGACCACGGGGATGGCCAGGGAGGCGCGCAGCATCTTGAGCACCTGCATCCCGTCGAGGTCGGGCAGGCCGAGGTCGAGGACGATGATGTCCACCCCGTCCTGGAGCGCGCGCGTGATCCCTTCGACTCCCGTGCTCGCGCCCACGACGCGGTGCCCGAGCCGTTCCAGCGCGACCGTGAGGGCGTGGCGGATGAGGTCGTCGTCCTCGATGAGAAGCACGTGGGGCATGGGTTCGGTCAGCCAATCAGAACGTTGCACTGGGAGGTGATCCTGGCGTTCGGCCCGGGGATCGGGTCGCTGCACGTGGTGACCGTGTCCCCGGCCCGGGCGGCGGGTTTCCCGCCGATCAGGACGAGGGCGCTGCCGGTCGTCACCGTTCCGGTGTTGTCCGGTGGGCGCAGGAACGCACCACCGGGCGGGGTGGGCGGCAGGTGCGGCGGGAAGTTGACGGCCTTGGAGCCGACCACCGCGGCGGGTCTGTTCCCGATGAGGACCGTCGCGCAGCAGCCTCCCGTGAGGGTGCCGGAGAACGGGAACGGCAGCAGTGTGGGACTGGGGCCGGCCGGGGTCGGGACCAGGACGATGTGCCGGTCCATGCCGGTGGCCCTGTCACCCAGCCGAGCGGCGGGACGGGACATGGCAGCTCCAGGAGGTAGGGGTGTGCTGACGTGCTGTCAGCGCGCCAGGGTGTAGGTACGGCCCGAGAAGGAGAACGCGGGGGTGCAGTTGGCCCCGTTGGTGTTGGCGCAGTTCACGGCTATCACGACCTTCTGTCCCTCGGTGAAGAGGATCGGCTCCACCCAGTGCCATTCCTTCTTGGCGTCCTTGAGGTCGAACTCCCGCAGCAGCTCGCCGTCCCGGCGCAGCTGGACCTTGCCCTTGTCGTCGGCGAGGTTCTCGATGTGCAGGTCGCTGATGGCGAGGTTCTTGCCGGAGGCCACGGGTGCGTGCTCCTTGAGCGTGTACGTGCCCGCCTTGCCCGGCTTGGAGTTGGCCTCCAGACGGAAGCTGGTGCCGGTCACGTCGGCGAGGACGGCTGCCGGGAGCTCCGGCTTCTTCGTGTCGGAACCGCCCCCGCCGGTGCCCGATCCCGAACCGCCGCCGGCGCTACCCGCTCCGGAACCGCCGGAACCGCCGGAACCGCCCTGGCCCCCGTTGGCCGCGCCGCCCTGGCCGGAGCCGCCCGAACCGGCCGTGCCACCCGCGTCGTCGCCGGACTTCTTGGACGCCGCGTCCCCGCCCTTGTCCCCCGCGTCGGCCGGCGGATCCGGATCCGCCGGGTCGGCCTTCTTGTCCTGGCTGTCCGCGACGTTCTTGCCCTCCAGGAGCGAGGTCGTCTTCGGGACCAGGTAGGTCGGTACGACGACCAGGGCGACGGCCGCCGCGCCCGCGGCCAGCATGAGCGCCTTGGGTGCCCAGGGCGCCAGCATGGCGGGCTGGACCAGTGAGCCCGCCGCCTCGCTCGTGCTCCCGTTCCCCTTCGCCTGGATCCGGTACAGGTGCGTGCGCGCCTCCCCGCGCAGGAACCGCGAGCGCGGCTTGAGGCGGTAGGAGACGATCCTGGTGGTGCCGCCCTGGACGGTCACGGACGGATCGGGAAAGCGGAAGCGCAGCTTTCCGTCGTCGTCCGTCCCGGTGAGACGGAGCGTCACCGGGGCGTTGCCGAGGTTGTCCAGGGCGATCCGGCCGCGGGCGGAACGGCTGCCGCGCAGGGTGCGCGAGATCAGTTCCGTCTCGACCTGCTGGTACCCGCCCACGGAGACGGTGCCCTCGACGATCGAGGAGTGGTCCGTGTCCTCCTGGGACATCACCCGCAGGGCGAACCCGATCCGGCCCTGCCGGACGGAGGCTTCGCGCGGCGGCGCGAAGACGATGTCCACGGTGGCCACTTCACCCGGGAAGACGCTCACCTCCGGGGAGGTGAGCTTCGACCACTCCTTGGCGTCCCCGAGGACGTCGAGGAAGAAGGTGTCCACCACTGCTCCGTCGTTGAGCAGCTTGACGGTGCAACTGGCCGACCCTCCCGGCTCGACCTCCGTCACCTCGTCGCTGAGGGTGGCGATGACTCCCATAGGGGCGTTCTCCTTGTTCTCTCCGTGTGGAACGGGTCTAGATGAAGCCCTCGCGGATCGCGTAGGCGACGGCGTGCGAGCGGTTGCGCAGGTGGAAGCGGCTGGTCACGTCGTGCAGCGTGTTCTT
>NZ_JBEXKC010000203.1:0-4058 GCF_040609475.1 Streptomyces sp. NPDC004667
GGCAGGCCGACGCCCGGCGCGCGCAGCAGATGGGCGGCGACCGCCTCGACGCGTTCGCCGCGCCGCAGCATCGCCTCGGCGGCCACCCGGTGCGCCGCTTCGCGTCGGGCCGTCGGCCAGCCGGTCAGCACGGCGTCCCGCAGCAGGCGGTGGGCGAAGCGGGGCCGGCCCGCGGAGTCCGGGCGCAGGAGTCCGATGCGGGTCATCGCGGTGAGCCAGCCCGTGACCCGTGCGGGATCCGCGCCGGCCGCCTCGGCCAGTGTCCTGGCCACGTCCGGGCCCACCGGGTCGGCCGGGCCGCCCCCGGTGCACGGTTGCGGTGTCTCCCGGGTGTCCTGCGCCGCCGCCGTCTCCGGCGACCCTTCCGCCTCTTCTGCCTCTTTCGTCTCTTCTGCCCCGCTTGCCTCTTCCGTCTCCTGCGGCCAGGCCTCCTCCAGTGCCGCGAGGCACCGGGCCACCTCGGCCGTCGCCGCGCCCGCGCTGTTCAGCCACCACGAGACCGCCGCCGGATAGCTCCCGGAGTACAGCGCGGCGCAGGTGTCCGGCAGCGGCGGGGCCCCGGCCGCCCCTGGGCCGGCCGGCCGCGGGCCGCCGAGGTCGTCGAGCAGGGCGTGCAGGAGCATGGGGTTGCCCGTCCCGGCCCGTACGCACTCCGCCGTCCAGGCGGGTCCGGCAGTCGGGAAAGCGGCGCGGACGAGCTCGGCGGCGGCCGTGTCACCGAGCGGGGCGATCGTGTGGGTGCGGACGAGGGAAGGGGGCAGGGAATGGGCGAGCCCCGCGCCCCGTGGGTCGACGTCGTACTGGCTGCGTTCGCTCGCCACGAGCAGCACCGGTAATCGGTCGATCCGGCGCACCGCCTCCCGCAGCCAACGGCGTGACGGGGCGTCTGCCAGGTGGACGTCGTCGACCGCCAGCAGGAGCGGGCCCTCGGCCGCGTACGCGCACAGCAGCCGCCACAGCCGGGCGGCGCTCCCCCGGTCGTCGGCGTCGGGTCCGAGGTCGGTGAAGTCCTTTACCGGTCCGAGGAGTTGGAGCACCGTGGCGAACGGCATGCCGGTATCCTCCGGCGAGCAGCGTGTCCGCAGCACCCGCAGGCCGCGCGCCGCGGCGTCCCGTACGGCGTCCTCCAGCACGGAGGTCCGGCCGGTGCCGGTGGCCCCCCGGAGCAGCACCAGGCCGCCGGACCCGGAGCGGGCCCGCTCCGTCTCGGCCGCGAGCAGTTCCCGGGCGCCGTCGCGTTCGCGGAGCGGTCCTGTCATCGGTGCCTCCCGAGGTGAATGGTGTGCTTCCCGCCGATGGAGACGTCGGAATCCGTGGCGCGGTCGTGTGAAGTGGCGTACCTCACTACCGGTACCGGACCCCCGCCCCGATGCCGGCGCGACCCTTCGTGACCTGCGCGGACGCGCGCGGAGACGGCCCGTCTCGTGGTGTTCGCCGCCACGGTCTCGTGGTGCGGCTCGTGGTGCTCCACGATTGCGGTCCCGGCGGTGCCCGCAGAAGGGTTGAGGGTGCTCATCCGCTACCGACCCGCGTTGCGCGGCGGCCGCTGAACAGGGGAAACGCTTGCTCCACTCACCCCCGACCATGACCACGTCCGCTCCGGGCACGGGCCCGAACGCCGGCTCCGCGGGCCGGCGCGTCCCCGTGGCGGTGTCCGCCGCGGACCCGATCAGCCGTGAGGGGGCGGTCGGCCAGTTGCGCAGACACCCGGAGATCGAGCTGCGCGAGGAGTCCGGTCCGGGCACGGTGGCCCTGCTCGTGGAGGACGCGCTCGACGAGGCGGCGCTGACCCGGCTGCGCCGGATCGTGCGCAGCGAGGGGGCGCGCGCCGTGCTCGTGGTGGCTTCGATGCGGGAGAACGAGCTGCTGGACGTGGTGGAATGCGGTGTCGCCGCGATCGTCTGGCGTCATGAGGCCACCGCCGAACGGCTGGTGCAGGCGGTACTGGCGGCGTCCCGCGGTGACGGCGACCTGCCCGCCGATCTGCTCGGCCGGCTCATCCAGCAGGTGGGCACGTTGCACCGGGGTGCGGCGGGCCGGCCCGGCCCGCCGGCCCTCGGGCTCACCCCGCGTGAGGTGGACGTCCTGCGCCTGGTCTCCGAGGGCCTCGACACCGGTGAGATCGCGGGCAAGCTCTCCTACTCCGAACGGACCGTCAAGAACGTCATGCACGGGCTCACCACGCGGCTCCACCTGCGCAATCGCGCGCACGCCGTGGCTTTTGCCCTTCGGGAAGGCTATATCTGACCGTTCGGGCAGCCCGAGGCGGCCCGATGTGTCCGCGCGGGCAGGGCGGACTGCCCGGCGGCCGTCCCCCGTGCCCCTGCGGCCCGGCGGACGCCCGGGGGACGATCGGCGGCGGACGACGTGCCGGGCGGAATCGGCCGTGCGGGCAGAGCGGGAGCGCAGGCGTGATCCACGAGGTGGACGAGGTACTCAAGGGCCTGCTGGGCGGCGGGGCGTTGACGGGTTCGGGGATCGAGGTGTCCTTCGAGGCGCCGACCCGTGACTGGGCGGCCCGGCGCAACGCCCCCGTGGTCAACACGTACCTGTACGACATCCGGGAGGACGTGGCCCGGCGTCAGCGCGGCCACGTGGCGGTGCGGGACGAACTCGACGTGGTCGTGCGGCGGGGCCGTCCGCCGCGGTGGTTCCGGCTGTCGTACCTGGTGACGGCGTGGACGAAGACCCCGCAGGACGAGCACCGGCTGCTGTCCGCCGTACTCGCGACGCTGCTGCCCCGTGAGGTGGTGCCGTCGGACGAACTGCCGGGTTCCCTGCGCGCGCTGGGTCTCTCGGTGCCGCTGACGGTGGCCGGCAGCCAGACGGAGTCGCGCTCGCTCGCCGAGATCTGGTCCGCGCTGGGCGGCGAGCTGAAGCCTTCCCTCGACCTGGTGGTGACCGTCCCCTTCCCGGCCTTCCCGGAGTACGACGCGGGGCCACCGGTCACGGAGGGCGTGACGGTCCGGGCGGGCGGTGTGGACGGCGACCCGGCGGCGTCCGGCGGGCGTTCGCACCGTCCCCACCAGGTGGCGGCCGCCCGGGCGGCACGGGCCGCCCGCAAGAACGCCGCCCCCCGCCCGGAAGCGCAGGCCGCCCCCGGCGGCCCGGAGGAGCGATGAGCGCCCCGTACGCCGTCCCGGCGGCGGATCCGCGGACGGCCGGCGCCGGGGAGCCGGACGGTGCCGCAGACGGCCCCGCCCGCGCGTTGCTCGCCCGCCTCGACGGGCTGCGCGGGCGGGTGTCGGCGCTGGTCGAGCGGCGGGCCGCCGGCGATCCCACGGCCGACGACCCCCTGCGCGGCCTCTACCTCTCCGAGGAGGCGGTGCGCCATCTCCTCGGCACTTGGCCCGCGTTGACGGACGACGGGGCGGGATCACGGCCCACCGGCACCGGTCGGGCCGTCGACGAGGAGCCCTTACCCGGCCCCGACGACCGGCTGGGCCGGCTGGCCGGACGTGCGGGCCTGACCGCGCTCGACGTCGCCGTCCTGCTGGTCGCCCTCGCTCCCGACGTCGACCGGACCTTCGAACCGCTCTACGGATACCTCAACGACGACGTGAGCAGGCGCCGGGCCACCGTCGCCCTCGCCCTCGACCTGTGCGGGGTGCCGGCGCAGTCCCCCGCGGCCCGGGCCCGGCTGCACGCCCACGCGCCCCTCGCCGCCCTCGGCCTGCTGGAGGTCGACGAGCCCGAACGCCCCTTCCTGACGCGATCGCTGCGCGTGCCCGACCGGCTGGTCGGGCACCTCCTCGGCGACGACACCCCGGACGCCGCACTGCTCGCGCTGCTGCGCCCGATGCCTCGACCACTGCCGTCCGACACGGCGGGCGAGCGGTTCGCCCACCGGCTCGCGGCCCTGCTGGCGTCCGGCCCCGCCACCGTGTACCTGCGGGAGCAGCGCGAGGGCGACGGCCTGGCCGTGTACGCCGGCGCCCTGCGCGCCGCGGGCCTGGACGGGTTGTGCTGCGACCTGCGCGAGGAGGACGTCGCCGGGGTACTGCGCGAGGCCCGCCTCAGCGGCCGGGCCGTCGTCGTGCCGGCCCTGCCCGAGCGGC
>NZ_JBEXKC010000204.1:0-4030 GCF_040609475.1 Streptomyces sp. NPDC004667
GGCCGGTCCGCGGGTCGGCGGGCGCTCTCCGCCGGTCCGGCGGGGGAGGTGGCGGCCCCGCCGTTCGAGCGGTGTTCCGGCGGGGCTCCGGCGTCGTTCCAGTGACTACCGAGCGCGAATGCCGGTGAGCAAACCGCTAAAGCGGTTTGTATTGATCGCGCCGGTGGCGCGGGGATGCCCTTCTGCGGTCTGAACCTGGCGGCGGGCCGGCCCGCGCGGACGGGTCGCAGGGGCGTGCGACCCAACCACATGGTCGGTTCTCGGCCGTTTCGTGGCCGCCGGACGCCCCTTCCAGGGCGACTCTTCCTGCCCTCTGGGGCCCCTGGAGGGGCCTCTCGTTGGCCTTCTGGGCAGGAAAGTCCCAGTTCAGGGGGTGCGCTTCAGGGGTTGGTGCGGCCACCCGGGGGCGAAAAACGGTACAGCCGGTTTGGTATTGACAAACCGGCCCGGCTGTTTTTTGCTCGTTCCAGCGAAAGTCGAGGGCTCATCCATGGACGAAGCAGGGGAGTACGGCGTGGACATCGATGTACTGGGCGCACTGACCGTGCGGGAGAACGGGGTCTCCATCACGCCGACCGCCGCCAAGCCCCGTCAGGTGCTGGCCCTGCTCGCGCTCCACGCGGACCAGGTGGTCCCCGTGTCCGCGCTGATCGAGGAACTGTGGGGCGAGCAGCCGCCGCGCAGTGCCCGCACGACACTCCAGACCTACGTGCTCCAGCTGCGCGGCCTGATCGCCACCGCGCTGGAGGGCACCGACGGGACGCGGACCCCCAAGGACGTGCTCGTCACGCTGCCCGGCGGCTACATGCTCAGCAGCGCCGGCGGGACCAGCGACGTCCGCGAATTCGACCGGCTGGCCGGAATGGGCTACCGGGCCATGGACGCGGGCGACTTCCCCGGTGCCGCGCGGCTGCTGCGCGAGGCGCTGGCGCTCTGGTCCGGCCCGGCCTTCGCCGACGTGGAGGGCGGTGTCCAGCTGGACATGGAGACGCGGCGCCTGGAGGAGACCCGGCTGTGCGCGCTCGACCAGCGCATCGAAGCCGACCTGCGCCTGGGCCGGCACCGCGAACTGCTCGCGGAACTGACGGTCCTGGCCAGCCGCTACCGCATCCACGAGAACCTGCACGGGCAGTTCATGCTCGCCCTCCACCGATCCGGCCGCCGCGGCGAGGCACTCAGCGCCTACCAGCGGCTGCGCGCCACCCTCGTCCGCGAGCTCGGCATCGAGCCGTCGTCCGCGCTGCGCAGTCTCCAGCGGTCGATCCTGATGAGCGGCCCGGAGAACCCGGCGGAATCCCCGGAGACGGCCCGCAAGCGGCTCGCCCGAGTGGGCTGACGGATCACCAAAAGATCATTCGCCCCACTCCTTTCCGACACCTCCCGGAAATCCGTGGAACGAATTTGCGCATCAGGTAAACGGAACAGAGGCGACCGAACCGATCTGCGGGCTGAACAGGGTTTCCGGCAGTCAATCGGAAGACGGCGTTTCGAATCCCGCCGCTGTTCGCCCCCTTCGGAGGTCTGCTCGACGTCGGCTTGAGAACGCGGTGACGCCGCCCTGTGCTGCCTTACCGTCATCGGGTCGAATACTGAAAACCGTGAGTATCTCGACAAAATAACGGAGGGGAGACGGGAGACCGTGGAGATTCAGGTTCTGGGTCCGTTGACTGCCGAGGTCAACGGGGCATCGATCGTTCCTACGGCGGGCAAGCCGCGTCAGATCCTGGCGCTTCTCGCGCTCTACCCGGGCCGGGTGATGCCCGTACCGACCCTGATGGAGGAGATCTGGGGGACCAAGCTCCCGGAGAGCGCCCTCACCACCCTGCAGACGTACATCCTGCAACTGCGCCGCAGACTGGGCACCGCCATGGGGCCGGGCGCCCCCGGCACGGCCAAGGACGTGCTCGCGACCCGGCACGGCGGCTACCTGCTCCAGATCCCGCAGGAGTCGGTGGACGTCCACGCGTACGAGGCCCTGGTGGCCGGCGGCCAGAGCGCCTTCGACGAGGGCGACGACGAACGCGCGGCGCAGATGCTGCGCCAGGCCCTCGACCTGTGGCAGGGACCCGCCCTCGTCGACGTCAAGGTCGGGCCGATCCTGGAGATCGAGGTGCTGCGGCTGGCGGAGAGCCGGCTGGTCACCACCGAGCGGCGCATCGACGTGGACCTGCGCCTGGGACGGCACAGCGAACTGCTCGCCGAGCTCACCGAGTTGATGGCCAGGAACCCGCAGCACGAGGGCCTGCACTCGCAGGCGATGGTCGCCCTGTACCGGTCGGGACGGCAGGCCACCGCGCTGGACGTGTACCGCAGGCTCCGGGCCCGGCTGATCGGCGAACTCGGCGTGGAGCCCTCGCAGCAGCTCCAGCGCCTGCACCAGGCGATGCTCCGGGTGGACCCGGCGCTCGACGTGGCCGCGGGCCCGCGCCGCAGCTCGACCTTCGACCTCTACGCGGCCTGACGCGACGGTCGCCCGGGGACGGCGGTCCGCGTACGGCGATCAGGGGGCGGCGGTCAGGGGACGGCGGGGCCGTGGCAGGGCGCGCGTCGACGGCTCCAGCGCGGCTGGCCGACGGCGTGAGCGGCTCTCCATCCGGTGGGACCAGGCTCGTCGCGACCCGGTGTGCGCCGACGCCCCGGTGGACGAGGGGAGAGGCAAGCCATGGACCGGCTGGGGCTCACGGAGCTGGCCCGCATCCTGCGGTTCTGGGGAGGCGAGGAGGAGTGCGTGGAGCTGAGCGAGGACGTGCAGGACCTGTACTGGGACGAGCTCGGCTACGACTCGCTCTCCGTCCTGCAGGCCATCGGCTCCATCGAGCGGAAGTACGACGTGCTCCTCGACGGTGAACTGCTCGAACGGGCGGACACGCCGAGGAGCTTCCTGCGGTGCGTCAACCAGGTCCTGGGCAGCCGGGCCGCCGCCGCGGTGTGATCGCGGGCGCCGGCGGGGCCGGCCGCGTGCGGAAATCGAGCGGCATTCCAAGGGGACTCCGGCGGATACAGACAGACTCTGCGTCAAGCGTTGAGAGAGGTGTCTGATGTCTGTCGAGCGAGTACACCGGATGTCACACGCGGTCGACGCGGCCGCACCGGCCGGGGTCCTGTACAACGTGGTGGCCGACACGGCGCCGTGGCCGCTGTTCCTTCCGGACACCGTGCACGTGGAGAGGCTTGAGTTCGACGGCACCACGGACCGGTACGCCCAGTGGGCGATCGCGGACGGGACCGCGCGGCCGTCGCTGTGGCGGCGGACCCTGGACGCGCACCACCGGCGCGTCGGCTTCCGCCAGGAGCGTCCGGCCGACCCCGTGACCACCTCCGGCGGCTCGTGGAGCGTGGAGGAGCTTGCTCCGGGCTGGTCGCGGCTGTCGCTGGAGCAGGACATCACCGTCGCCGGGAACCGGACGGCGGACGTCGCGCGCGTGCTCGAGTCCGCGCGGGCCGAAGCCCGCGGCGTGCTCGGCCGGCTGGCCTCCTTCGCGGAGCGCTGGCAGCGGCTCGACGGGCTGCTGCTGTCCTTCGAGGACGCGGTGCGGATCCCGGGACCGGCCGAACCCGTCCACGAGTTCCTCTACCGGGTGGGCTCCTGGCCCGGCCGGGTCGCGCACGTCGTGGGCGCCGACGTCACGGAGGACCGCCCGGGGGTGCAGCGCACCCGTCTGGTCAACCTGGCCGACGACGGCGCCGCGTACACCACGGAGGAGGTGCGCGTGTGCTTCCCGGCGGCCGGCCGCATCGTCTTCAAGCGCACCCGGCCGCATCCCCTGCTGGCCGCGCACGCCGGGGAGTGGTCCGTCGAGCCGGACGCCACGGGGGTCACCGTGGTGTGCCGGCACGACGTGCTGCTCGACGCGGGCGCGGTCGAGCGGATGCTGGGCCCCGGCGCGGATCCCGCGCGGGCGGGCCGGCACGTGCGGGAGCTGCTGGGCCGGGAGAGCCGGGCCACCCTGGAGCCCGCGCAGCAGTACGCCAGGGAGTCGGTCAGGAGCCTGCGGCCGGAGTGAGCGGGCCCGGGCGCCGGCCGCGCGGC
>NZ_JBEXKC010000205.1:0-4024 GCF_040609475.1 Streptomyces sp. NPDC004667
GCGCTCACGGCGAGGTCGGTCTCCGGGCACGACACCCGGTAGTCGTCGCGCAGCGAGGCGTGGCCCGCGGTGAGGATCGGGCCGAGGGCCGCCGCGTCGCCCTCCCGCAGCCGGGAGACGGCCTCCGTGACCCGGGCGTTCTCGGTCACGACGTGGCGCACCAAGGGCACGAGTTCCGCCGGCAGGGCCCTCAGGACCTTCGGCAGTTCCCCGGCGTCCACGTCGCGCAGGGCGGGCAGCCCGAGCAGCGCGGCCGCGCGTTCGCAGCCCGCCCGCAGGGCGGCGTACGCCCCGTCGGCGAGGTCGTGGGAGACCCGGGTGTCGATCACCAGCAGCCCCAGCCCCTGGCCCCGCAGGTCCAGGGGCACCTGCCGGTGGTCCTGCGGGGTACGGGCGTCGAGGTGGAGGGCGGCCTCGGCGGTGCAGCAGATCGAGGCCATCTGGTCCATGATCCCGCAGGGGACGCCCGCGAAGGCGTTCTCCGCGCGCTGGGCGATCCGGGCCAGTTCGGGCCCGGGCAGCCCCAGCCCGTACAGCGCGTCGTAGGCGACGGCGACCACGCACTCCAGCGCCGCCGAGGAGGACAGGCCGGCGCCGGTGGGCACCGTGCTGTCGAAGTGGAGGTCCGCTCCCCCGACCGGGTGGCCCGCCTCGGCGAGTGCCCAGACCACGCCGGCCGGGTACGCGGCCCAGCCCGTCACCGCCCCCGGGGCCAGTGCGGCCACGGACAGTTCGGTGATCCCGCCCTCCCCCTGCGCGCTGTGCAGCCGCAGCCGCCCGTCCGTACGGGCGCGGGCGGCGAGCAGGGTGTTGCGCGGGAGGGCGATGGGGAGGGCGAACCCGTCGTTGTAGTCGGTGTGTTCACCGATGAGGTTCACCCGCCCCGGCGCCGCCCAGACCCCGTCCGCGGGCCCTGCGAAGAGCCGCGCGAAGACGTCCGCGACGCCGTCGGCCCGGCTGTCGTCCTCCCCCTGGGCGGTGCGGTTCACGCGAGGGCCTCCCGCAGTCGTCGCGCGGCCTCCTCGGGGGCCACGTCGTTGATGAAGGCTTCCGTCCCGGACTCGGTGCCTGCGAGGAACTTGAGCTTGTCGGGCGTGCGCCGCACGGTGAACAGCTCCAGGTGCAGGGCCAGTTCCTCCCCGCCGGTGCGGGGGGCCTGGTGCCAGGCCGAGATGTACGGGGTGGGGGCCGGCCCCTGCGGCTGCCCCGGCAGGGGGAACAGCCGGTCGAACCGGCGCAGCAGGTCCAGGTAGAGCTCCGGGAACTCGGCCCGCTCGGCCTCGGTGAGGCGGGTCAGGTCGGGGACGCGGCGGTGCGGGTAGAGGTGCACCTCGTACGGCCAGCGGGCGGCGTAGGGCACGAAGGCGGTCCAGTGCTCCCCGGCCGTCACCACGCGGTCGGTGGCGGCGCGGGCGCCGGCCAGCAGGTCCTCGAAGAGGTTGCGTCCGGTGGCGGCGCGGTGTGCGGTCGCGGCGGCCGTCATCTTGACGGTGCGCGGTGTGACGAACGGGAAGGCGTAGATCTGGCCGTGCGGGTGGGCGAGGGTCACCCCGATCTCGGCCCCCCGGTTCTCGAAGCAGTACACCTGCTCGACTTCCGGGAGGGCCGAGAGCTCCGCGGTGCGGTCGGTCCAGGCGTCCAGGACCAGGCGGGCGGCGGCCGGGGTGAGGTCGGCGAAACCGGCCTCGTGCTCCGGGGTGAAGCACACCACCTCGCAGCGTCCGGCCCCGCCCGCCAGGGAGGGGAAGCGGTTCTCGAAGACGGCCACCTCGTAGTCGTCGGCCGGGATCTCGCTGAGCCGGCCGTCCCGCGAGGGGCAGAGCGGGCATTCACCGGCGGGCGGGTGGTAGGTGCGGTCCTGCCGGTGGGAGGCGATGGTGATCCAGTCACCGGTCGCCTCGTCCCGCCTCAGGTGCGGGCGGCTGCTCACCCGGTCCAGCGGGCGCGCATCGGGCGCATCGCGCACGGCGCCTTCGTCGGTGTCGAAGTAGATCAGTTCGCGGCCGTCCGCGAGTTTCGCAAGAGTCTTCTTCACTCGCCAAGACTAAACAGATCACACATCAAATCAACAGCGTGGAGCCGATCATTCTACAGAAATCAACAACACTCGATGGGGTCCTGTTGCTTTCCGAGCGGTTCTCCCCGCCGTCAGGCTCCGGGGACGGGGTCCGCGGACACCGGCCCGGTGGTCGCCCGGATGACCAGTTCGGGGTCGAACAGCAGCTCCCCCGTCGGCACGTCCCGGTTGCTCACCAGCGCCAGTACGCTGCGGCCCACCTCCAGCGCCAGCCGGTCGGCGGGCTGGCGCACCGTGGTCAGGGGAGGATCCGTGAACTCGGTGATGGCCGAGCCGTCGTAGCCCACCACCGATACGTCCCCGGGCACCGAACGCCCGTGCCGGCGGACGCCCCGGATCGCGCCGAGGGCCATGTAGTCGCTGGCCGCGACGATCGCGGTGGCGCCCAGGGCGAGCAGCGGGCCGACGGCGGCCTGGCCGCCCTCCACCGTGTAGGACTGCCGGATCACCCAGCGCTCCGGCTCCTCGATGCCCCGCTTGGCCATGGCCTCCAGGAAGCCCCGCACCCGGCGGTCGGCGGGCTGGTTGCCGGCCGGGCCGGAGGCCATCCCGATCCTGCGGTGACCCAGTCGGTGGAGGTGGTCGACGGCCAGTTCGGCGGCGAGGGCGTCGTCGGTGGAGAAGACCGGGGTGGGCACCCCGTCCGCGAACTCGCCGTTGATCCCCACGTAGGGGACCCGGCGCTGCCGCAGCAGTTCGTACGTCTCGGTGTCGGCGCCGTCGACGGTGTTGGACGCGGACAGGAAGACCACGGCCGCGACTCCCTTGTCCACGAGCGCGGAGATGAAGTCCCGCTCCTGCACTCCGCCCGGGAAGGCGGGGCACAGGATCGTCTTGAGTCCGTGCGGGGCGAGGGCCGACTCGATGCGCTCGGCGACATCGGCGAAGAACGGGTTGGAGACGAACTCGGTGATCACCGCGACCAGTTGGCCCTGGACCTGCCGTTCGTAGCCGAGCTCCGCCATGGCCTGCTCGACCGCGTCCCGGGTCTTCTTCGACACGCCCTGGCGCCGGTTGATCACCCGGCTGACGGTCGCCTCACTGACCTGGGCGCGGGCTGCGACCTCGGTGATCCCGACCTTCATCGCGGTCCTTCCGTGATCGTGAGCGATGCCATGCCGCCGCGCGGCACGGCGAGCGAGCGCGCCCCCTCCGGCAGGTACGTCGGCGGATCGTCCATGATACGGCCGTCCGGCCCGTGGACCACGCCCTGGACCCGGCCCCCGCCGCCCAGTACCTCGACCATCACCCGGTCCCGGTCCGAGCCGTTGACCACGCAGAAGTGCCGGTACGCGGAGAGGTCCAGTGGGACGACGCGGTCGCCGTGGACGCTCAGCAGGCAGTGCTCCCCGGTGCTCGCCCGCACCAGCGGGTACAGCTCGTCGGGGCGGCCCGGTTCCACGTCCCCGTCCAGCAGCAGCTCGCGGTGGCCCCGCCACTGCGCCAGCCAGAAGCCGATCGCGTCCCGGTGCGCCGCGGGCACCCGGTCCAGCCGTACGGAGATCTGCGGCACGGAGTGCAGGGCCCCGATCAGCTGCCGGGCCACCGTCGTCACGGGCGCGTCGGCCGACCACAGGAGCATGTCGGAGTGGACGGCTCCGCCGACGGCGAGCAGTGCCGTGTCGAGGGTGCGGACCCGGTTCGCGGTCGCGTCCCCCGGGCAGTCGAAGGAGCGCAGCATGTTGCCGAAGGGGGCCATACCGGGTCCCGTGTAGGGCTGGCGCAGTTCCAGGAGCACCCCCGGGCGTACGGATTCCAGGGCCGCTCGCAGTTCGGCCAGCAGGGTCACCATGGCCTGTCCGACGTCCCCCGCGCCGTCGCCCGCGTACACCATGGCCTGGTCGAGGAAGTCGAGCTTCAGTCCGTCGAGTCCGTACGCGCCGACCAGCCGGGCGCAGAGGCCGACCACGTGCGCGCGCACCTCGGGGCGGCGCGGGTCGAGCACGT
>NZ_JBEXKC010000206.1:0-3998 GCF_040609475.1 Streptomyces sp. NPDC004667
GAGATCCCGTTCTACTCGACCGTGACCGGGGGCGTCCTCGGCGAGACCCTCCTCGATGCCGGGTACTGGTACCGCAACCTGCGTCACCCCGTCCGCTTCGAGGACACCGTGCGCAAGCTGATCGCCAAGGGGTTCGGGACGTTCGTCGAGTCCAGTGCGCACCCCGTCCTCACCATGGGCATCCAGGAGACGGCCGACGCGGCCGGTGTAGACGTTCTGGCGACCGGTTCCCTGCGCCGTGACGACGGCGGCCTGGAACGCTTCCTGACCTCCGCCGCCGAGCTCTTCGTACGCGGCACCGACATCGACTGGGCGCAGCTCTTCGAAGGCACCGGCGCCCGCCGCGTCGACCTGCCCACCTACGCCTTCCAGCAGCGGCACTACTGGCTGGAGCCCTCGGCCCCGGCCGCGTCCCGGGCCCCGGAGGCGCCCGGCGTCGACGGGTGGCGGTACCGGGCCGGGTGGAAGAAGCTGCCGGGCCGCGAACTTCCGGCCCGGCTGGACGGGACCTGGCTGCTGGTGGTCGCCGACGCACTCCCGTCCGGCCTGGCCGACGGGGCGGAGGCTGCCCTCGTACGGCACGGCGCCCGCGTCGAGCGGTTCGCCCTCGACGCGGCGACCGCCACCCGCGCCGCCCTGGCCACCGCACTCGCCGGGCACACCGCCCCGGCCGGGATCCTCTCCCTCCTCGGCACGGGCGAACTCCCCTGCCCCGAGGGGACCGACGTGCCCCCGGCCGTGGCCGGTACCACCCTGCTCGCCCAGGCGGCCGTCGACGCGGGCCTCACGGCCGGGATCTGGGCCCTCACCCGGGGCGCCGTCGCCGTCTCGCCGGGCGAGCTCCCGCACTCCGCCGGAGCCCAGCTCTGGGGTCTCGGACGCGGGATCGCCCTGGAGCACCCCCGTCTGTGGGGCGGGCTCGTGGACCTGCCCGAGGCCCCCGACCGGCGCGCCTGGCAGCAGCTGGCCGCCGCCCTGACCGGCACCACCGGCGAGGACCAGATCGCCGTACGGGCCTCCGGCTCCTACGGCCGCCGGCTCGTCCCGGCGGACCGTACGCCCGTCCGCCGGACCTACGCTCCGCGCGGCACGGTGCTGGTGACCGGGGGGACCGGGGCCCTCGGTGCGCACGTCGCGCGCTGGCTCGCCGCGCAGGGCGCCGGGCACCTCGTCCTGACCAGCCGCCGGGGCGCCGGGGCCCCGGGTGCCGAGGACCTGGCCGCCGAACTGCGTGCGCTCGGGGCCGAGGTGACCCTCGCCGCCTGCGACGTATCCGACCGGAGCGCGGTCGCCGCCCTCCTCGACGCCCACCCCCCGACGGCCGTCTTCCACACCGCGGGCGTCCTCAACGACGGCGTGATCGCCACACTCGACGCCGGCCGCTTCGCCGAGATCGCCGCCCCCAAGGCCGAAGCGGCACGCCACCTGGACGAACTCACCCGCTCCCGCGGCCTGGAACTGGACGCCTTCGTCCTGTTCTCCTCCGTCACCGGTACCTGGGGCAACGGCGGCCAGGCCGCCTACGCCGCCGCCAACGCCTCGCTCGACGTACTCGCCGAACGGCGCCGCGCCGACGGCCTGCCCGCGACCTCCGTGGCCTGGGGCCTGTGGGGCGGTGGAGGCATGGCCGAGGGAACCGGCGAGGCGAGCCTGACCCGCGGCGGCATCAGGGCCATCGACCCGCAGGACGGTGTGGAGGCCCTGCACCGGGCCCTGGACCACGCCGACGTCTGCGTCACCGTCGTCGACGTCGCATGGGCGGACTTCGCCCCCCGCCGGGCGGCCGGACGCCCCGGACCCCTCTTCGACACCGTCCCCGAAGCCCGGCAGGCCCTCGAAGCCGAGGGGCGGCGAGCCGGCGGATCCGCCACCCCGGGCCGGGCCGACGCGCCCGCCGACGGGCTGGCCGCGCGGCTCACGGCACTGACGGAAACCGAACGGACCCGGACGCTCACCGAGCTGGTCCGTACCGAGGCCGCGGCCGTCCTGCGCCACACCGGCACCGACGCGATCCGCCCCGACCGGGCCTTCAAGGACGCCGGGTTCGACTCGCTCACCGCGCTCGAACTGCGCAACCGGCTGGGCCGGGTCACCGGGCTGACCCTCCCCGCCACCGTCGTGTTCGACCGGCCCAGCCCTGCCGCGCTCGCCGCGTACCTGCGCGGCAGGCTCCTGGGCGACGCGGCCGTGGCCCCGTCCCCCGCCGCAGCTCCGACCGGTGCCGCGGGTCCCGACCACGACGACCCCGTCGTCATCGTCGGCATGGCCTGCCGGTTCCCCGGCGACGCCGACAGCCCCGAGGCGCTGTGGGACCTCGTCATGGCGGAACGCGACGTGATCGGCGCCGCCCCCGTGGACCGCGGCTGGAACCTCGACGAGATCTACGAGCCGGATCCCGAGGCCGGCCGCCGCGGGACGACGTACGTCCGCGAAGGCGGGTTCCTCCACGGGGCCGCCGGGTTCGACGCCGACTTCTTCGGGATCTCGCCCCGCGAGGCCCTCGTGATGGACCCCCAGCAGCGGCTGCTCCTGGAGACCTCCTGGGAGGCCCTCGAACGGGCCGGCATCGATCCGCAGTCGCTGCGCGGCACCCGCACCGGCGTCTACGCGGGCCTCACGCACCAGGAGTACGCCTCCCGCCTGCACGAGGCGTCCGAGGAGCACGAGGGACACCTCCTCACCGGCAAGTCCGCGAGCGTCGTCTCCGGCCGCATCTCCTACGCCCTCGGTCTGGAGGGGCCCTCGGTCTCGGTCGACACGGCCTGCTCCTCGTCGTTGGTGGCGCTGCACCTCGCCGCGCAGGCCCTGCAGTCCGGCAGCTGCGACCTCGCCCTCGCGGGCGGCGTCACCGTCATGGCCGCACCCGGTCTGTTCGTCGAGTTCTCGCGCCAGCGCGGCCTCGCCGCCGACGGCCGCAGCAAGGCCTTCGCCGACGCCGCCGACGGCACCAGCTGGGGCGAGGGCGCGGGCATGGTCCTCGTCGAGCGGCTCTCCGACGCCGTGCGCAACGGACACCCGGTGCTCGCGGTCATCCGGGGCGACGCGGTCAACCAGGACGGCGCCAGCAACGGCCTCACCGCCCCCAACGGCCCCTCGCAGGAACGCGTCATCACACAGGCGCTGGCCAACGCCCGCCTGGGCGTGGCCGACGTGGACGTGGTCGAGGCGCACGGTACGGGCACGCGGCTGGGTGACCCGATCGAGGCGCAGGCGCTGCTGGCCACGTACGGCCAGCGTCCGGCCGGCCGGCCGCTGTGGCTCGGTTCGCTGAAGTCGAACATCGGACACCCGCAGGCCGCGGCCGGTGTGGGCGGTGTCATCAAGATGGTGATGGCCCTGCGGCACGGCAAGCTCCCCAGGACCCTGCACGTGGACGCCCCGTCCTCACAGGTCGACTGGGAGACGGGCGCCGTCGAACTGCTCACGCAGGCGCGGGACTGGCCGGAGCACGACGACCGCCCGCGCCGGGCCGGCGTCTCGGCCTTCGGCGTGAGCGGGACGAACGCGCACGTGATCCTGGAGCAGGCCCCGGTGACGGAGCCCGCCGCGGATGCGGACTCCCGGGAATTGCCGGTGGTCCCGCTGGTGGTGTCCGCCAGGTCGGCGGCTGGCCTGCGTGACCAGGTGGAACGCCTGCGTACCCACATGGAGGTGGAGCGGGAGCCCGCGCTGCGTCCGCTGGACGTCGGCTACACCCTGGCGTCGGCACGCGCGCTGTTCGAGCACCGCCGGGTGGTCCTCGGCGGTACGACCGTCGAGGGTGTGGCGGGGTCGTTCGGTCGTCGGGTGTTGGTGTTTCCGGGTCAGGGGACGCAGTGGGTGGGGATGGGTGCGGGTCTCCTTGACTCTTCCCCGGTGTTCGCGGGGCGGTTGCGGGAGTGTGCTGATGCTCTGGCGCCGTTTGTGGACTTCGATGTGGTGGAGGTGGTGCGGGAGGGTCGTTCGCTGGAGCGGGTGGACGTGGTCCAGCCCGTCACCTGGGCGGTGATGGTTTCCCT
>NZ_JBEXKC010000207.1:0-3929 GCF_040609475.1 Streptomyces sp. NPDC004667
CAGTTGAGTTCAGCGGTTCGCTCGTCCGATGTGCGCCCGCTCCGTGCCGAGCTGCCGCTCCGCGCCGGGCTGCCGCTCTGAGCTGGGCGCCCGGTCCACGCCGGGCGCCCGCTCCGTGCCGGGCGACCGCTCCGCGCCGGGCTCCCGTTCCGTGCCAGGCGCCCGTTCCGCGCCCGTCTGCCGGGTCGACGGCGTCCCGGCCTCCGGTTCCGCCCCGGCGGGGAGCTCCCGGATCCGCCGCAGTACGGCCTCGCGGAGCGCGGGCGGCGGCTCCACCGAGGCGGCCGCGCCCAGCAGGGCCGCCGTCGCCGCGAACTCCCGTACCTCCCGGGCGCAGTCCGGGCAGGTCTCCAGATGCGCCTCGAAGGCGGCGCGTTCCGGCTCCGGCAGCGCGTCCAGCGCATAGGCCGCCGTCGCCCCGTGCGGGTTCTCCGTGTCCATCAGCCGCTCACCCCGAGACAGTCGCGCAGGCGCAGGAGCCCGTCCCGCAGCCGCGTCTTCACCGTACCCAGCGGTACCGACAGGGTCTCGGACAGCTCGCGGCAGGTCCGCCCCCCGTAGTAGGCCAGGACCACCGACTGCCGCTGGAGGGCGGTCAGCCCCTCCAGACACCGCCGCACCCGCGCCCGTTCCTCGTGCTCCAGCGCGGCCTCGGTCACCTCGTCGAACTCCGGCAGCGCCGCCTCCAGCCGCGCCGCCCGCCGCTCCCGGTCGGCCGAGGCCTGCGCGGAACGCACCCGGTCCACGGCCCGCCGGTGCGCCATCGTCAGCACCCAGGTCCGTACGCCGCCCCGCTCGCGGCGGTAGCGCCCGGCGGTGCGCCACACCTCCACGAACACCTCCTGGGTCACCTCCTCCGCCTGGGCCCGGTCGCGCAGCACGGCGCTCGTCACGCCGAGCACGGCCGGGCTCACCGCCTCGTACACCGAGACGAAGGCCGCCTCGTCGCCCCCGGCGACCCGGCCGAGGGCGTCGGCCAGATCCTCCTCGGTCCGGGCCCGTGTCATGTCGTTCACGCACCGATCCTCCGTGAGGGGCGGGGCCGTGGCGAGCCCCGGACGCCGCGTGGACGATTCGGAGCCGCCGGGCCACCGGCTCGGTCCCGTACGGCGGCGGGTCCGGCGGGGCGCTCAGGCACGGGGCCGGCCGGCCCGTTCCGCGGCCCGGCGGGCCATCTCCGCCAGGCGGTCCCCGGCGTCCGACCCGGTGGGCCGGGTGGTCAGTTCCCCGCGTTTGCGCAGTTCCACCACGCCGTCGGTGAGCCGGTCCGGGTGGGTGGGGGCGGCGGGCCCGGGTAACCGATCGTCCGCGGGGCCGTCGGTCCCGCGCACCAGGAAGGTCAGCAGCTCCAGGGCCGACGCCGCCGGACCCGCCGGACCCGCTGCGCCCGGTGCCTCCCCGTGGCCCGCGGCGTCCGAGGGGCCCGCCTCGTCCGCCGTACCCGGTGCGGTGGCCGGGGGCCCGGGGGGCCGCTCCCGCTCGGTCTCGGACATCTCGCTGCACTCCGCTCGGCCTCTGGCCCGTGGGCGTCGGAAAGGGGCGGCCGCCGCAGTACCGCGGCGGCCGCCCCTCGGCACGTCCGGGCCAGTCAACCCAGCGCCTCCGCGGGGAGGGAGTACTCGGATCCGATCTCCCCCGTCCGGGTAGGGCGAATCCCCCGGAAGGGTGAGTGGTGCGGCGTGTCGCGAGCGGATCCGGATCCCATGCGGTAGGTCCCGCGCGGTGGCTCAGCCCCCGGTCGCCGCCGGGAGGGTGGCGGCGACCGCGGCGGCCAGGGCGTACGGATCCCCGCGGGGCGTGGCCGGCGGACGGGTGGTGCGCCGCGCCCACTCCTCCTCGTAGGAGTGCCAGTCGATCGTCCGGGGCGCGGTCCGCCGGACCAGCGCCTTCTCCAGCGTGCCGAAGTACAGCTTCCACCGCCCGGCGTAGAACTCCCCGAGCAGACCGCTCCATTCGCGGTTCGCGTAGTCGTGCAGGAAGCCCCCCTCGCTGGTGCCGCGGCGCCCCCACACGGTCAGGATCGAGCGCGCGTCGTACTCGTTGTGGTCCTTCTCGGCCTCCGTCGTGCCCCAGGAGCGGGCCGCGTCCAGCCAGCGGCCCAGCAGGAAGTTCGGGTCGGATCCGGTGAGCGCCTCCAACTGCGCCTCCCTCCAGGCCCATTGGGCGGCGAGCGTGCGCAGCAGCGCGGCGTTCCCCGCGCCGTAGGCCGCCCTGATCCGCGGCAGCAGCACCCGCGAGTGGTCGGCCAGGGCCTGCCGGGCGGTGTCCACCAGGTCGAACCGGTACGCGCTGGAGGAGCGCAGCCGCGGGGCCACCCGCAGCAGGTGGTCCAGGGCGCGGCGCACCGAACCGGCCGGGTAGCGCATGGACCTGGGACTCCAGTGCCCGGCGCCGGCCGCCGTCAGCCCCGGCCGCGCGGTGAACAGGCTGTCCTGGGACTCCGACCACAGCCCCGAGGAGGTGCTGTACGGGCCCCGGCGCAGCTCCTCCCAGGCCGCGGCGGCCTCCGGATCGGGCGCTCCGTAGCGGCGTGCGGCGAAAGCGGCGAACCAGGCCCGCTGGTCGATCGGCCCCGGCTCCCAGGCGAGGTCGGTGAACAGGCCGAAGGCCGCCGGATCGGTCCCGGCCGCCTCCGGCAGGTACGCGGTCCCCGCCAGCGCGCTGTTCCCCTTGGCGCGCCAGGCCGCGAACCGGTCGATCCACACCGAGGTGTTGGCGCCCACCGTCGTGTGCCCGCCGAAGTTGTGGATGGTGCCCATCGCGTACGCGACCCCGCCCCAACGGGCCTCCCGGTCCAGGCGGTTGTACCGGTCGGACAGCCCGTCCAGGATGAGCAGCTTCGAGGCGTCCACCCCGGCGAGCAGCTCCGGCGTCGGGTCGTCCTGCCAGCCCAGCACCGCCCACAGGGCCCCCGGGTGCGCGGCGTGCAGGGCGCCCTGGACGGCCCGCGCGGCGGCCCTCACGTCCACCCGGCCCGTCCGCCCGCCCTCGTGCAGCGGGCTCATCCGGTACATCGTGCTGTCCCCGAAGACGGCCCGCTGCTCCGCGTAGTACGCGGCCGCGAGCCGCCCGGACACCGGTGAGGCGGGGTCCAGCCAGTCGGGCCGGGCGAACCCCGCCCAGTCGCCCTGGGCCACGGTCACCGCCCCCGGATTGCGGGCGGCGAACTCCGGCGGCACCGTGCCGAACCACCCCGGCAGCACCGGGGTCATGCCGAGTCCGCGCAGCTGCTCGGCGACGCGCCCGCCCAGTGCGGCCCGCTCGCGCATCAGCCGTTCGGTGACCGGCCCGCCGAAGCCGCTCAGGTTCTGCAGCAGCCACCAGCTCTGGTGCGCGGGGCCGGGGATCCACTCGCGCAGCTCCCGCGCCGGATAGCCGAAGCCCTGGAGCGCCTTGTAGTACGGGTACTCGGCGCCGACCTGCACGAACACCTCGTTGACCCCGTGCAGGGCGAGGACGTCGATCTGCCGGCGGCGCTCCTCGAAGGAGCGGTACGCGCCCGCGTACCCGTCGTCGGTGTCGTTGAGCGCGTACCGGTGCGGGACGAGCGCGCTGCGGGTGACCGGCTCGGGTACGGCGGGCAGGGTCGCCGGGAGCATCCCGAGGCTGTCGCCCGGCAGGCCGATGTCCACCCCGGCGACGTGCCGCAGGTACCAGCCGACGCCGGTGAGCAGCGTCGCGCCGGTGGAGCCGCGCACGGTGACGGCGCCCGCGCGGCCCGAGACGGTGAAGGTGTCGGGGCCGGCCGCCGGGGCGGGCACGAGCGTGAACTGCCCCGCGTGGCGCGGCAGGAGCCGTGTCAGGGCGGCCCGGGCGGGCGCGGCGTCGAAGGTCCCGGGAGGCGCGCCGGGGCCCGCCGCCGAGGGCCGCGCCGCCGGGCCGGCGCCGCCCGCCGACCGCGCCCCGGCCCCGCTCGGCGCGCCGGCCCC
>NZ_JBEXKC010000208.1:0-3744 GCF_040609475.1 Streptomyces sp. NPDC004667
GTGCGTGCCGCTGTCGCTGGCCGCGGGGCCGCTCGCGGGCACCGCGCACCTCGTGGGGGTCGGCGCCGCCTGGGCCTACAACCTGCGGCTCAAGGCCACGGCCGCGTCCTGGGCCCCGTACGCCCTCGCCTTCGGGCTGCTCCCGGCCTTCGTGACGCTCGCCCTGCCCGGGAGGCCCTGGCCACCGCTCTGGCTGACCGGCGCCGCCGCCCTGCTCGGCGCGGGCGCCCACTTCGCGAACGTCCTCCCGGACATCGCCGACGACCTCGCCACCGGGGTGCGCGGCCTGCCCCAGCGCCTCGGCGCCCGCCGGTCGGCCGCGGTCGCCGCCGGGCTGGTCCTCGCCTCCACGGCCTGCCTGCTCCTCGGCCCGCCGGGCCGCACCGGCCCGTACGCCGGGGGTCTGCTCGCGCTGACGTGCGTGCTGCTGTGCGCCGCGGCACGGGCGGGCGGCCGGATGCCGTTCCTGGCCACGATGGGCGTCGCCGGGGCCGACGTGCTGCTGCTCCTGGTCCTCGGTACGGGACTGGGCTGACCCGCGTCAGGCGCGGGTGCGGGTCCACTCCAGGAGCCGCTCCGCGGACCAGGTGTTGACCACCCGGCCGGAGGGCACCCCGCACTCCACGGCCCGCTCGCAGCCGACGATCTGCCAGTCGAGCTGGCCCGGCGCGTGCGCGTCGGTGTCGAGGGCGAAGAAGGTGTCCGCCGCCACGGCCAGGCGCAGCAGCCGCCGCGGCGGGTCCAGCCGCTCGGGCCTGCTGTTGATCTCCACGGCGGTACCGGATTCCGCGCACGCCGCGAACACCCGCGCGGCGTCGAACTCCGACTCCGGCCGCGTCCGGCCCGTGACGAGGCGTCCCGTGCAGTGTCCGAGCACGTCCATGAGGGGGTTGCGCACCGCCGCCAGGAGCCGGCGCGTCATGGCCGGGGACTCCATCCTCAGCTTCGAGTGCACCGATCCCACCACCAGGTCGAGCTCGTCCAGCAGCTCGGGCTCCTGGTCGAGGGAGCCGTCGGGCAGGATGTCGCACTCGATGCCGGTGAGCAGCCTGAACGGCGCCCACGCCGCGTTCAGCTCCGCCACGGTCCGCAGCTGTTCGCGCAGCCGTTCGGCGGTCAGGCCACGGGCGACCGTCAGGTGCGGCGAGTGGTCTGTCAGTGCCGCCCAGTCGTGTCCGAGGGCGGCGGCGGCCCTGCCCATGGCCTCGATCGGGCTCCCGCCGTCCGACCAGTCCGAGTGCACGTGGCAGTCCCCGCGCAGGGCCGCGCGCAGGGCCGCGGCGGCGGGGGTGGGCGGTGGTCCCGCGGGCAGCGCGGCGGCCTCGTCGTCCAGGGCCCGCAGGTACTCCGGGACGCCGCCGGCCAGCGCTTCCGTCACCACCCGGGCCGTCTTCGGTCCGATGCCCTTCACCGATTCGAGGGAGCCGGCCGCGGCCCGCTCGGCGGTCTCCCGCTCGCCCATGCGGGTCAGGGCGGCGGCCGCGGTGCGGAAGGCCCGCACCCGGTACGTGGGGGCCTGCGCGCGCTCCAGCAGGAAGGCGATCCGGTCCAGCGCCGCCACCGGGTCCATGGCGCACCTCCTCCCGGGCCAGTGTCGCAACGGGACCCCCTCCCCGCGACCGGCGACGGGCGGCTCCCGTGGCCGGCTCAGCCGCCGGAGGTGAGGGTGAACAGGGCCCCGTCGGGGTCGCGGAGCGCGATGGAGCGTTCCGTCCCGGTCGTGGTGACCACCGAGACGGTGCGTCCGCCGAGGTCGAGGGCCGCTTCCACGGCCGCGTCCAGTTCCGGCACGCGGAAGTGCACGTGCCAGCGGGGCCGGGTGTACGGGTTGTAGGCGCCGGGCTCCACCGGGCCGCTGTCCAGCCGGGCCACCGGATCGCCGTCGTGGCGCAGGACGACCTGCTCCTGCTCGTAGGAGACCTCGCAGCAACCGGGGCGGCCCGTGGCCCACTCCAGCACCTCGCCGTAGAAGAGGGCGGCGTCGAAGGCGTTGCGGGTGCGCAGCTCCAGCCAGGCCGGGGCCGGTCCCTTGCCCACGCGCCAGCCGGCGGCGACGGGCCCGGCCCAGATCCCGAAGACCGCACCGTCCAGGTCGGCGACCAGGGCGGCCCGGCCGCCCGAGGGGAAGGAGACCGGCCCGACCGCGACCGTCCCGCTGCGCTCGCGGATCCGGCTCGCGGCCACGTCGGCGTCGTCGACGGCGAAGTAGGGGGTCCAGGCCACCGGCACGGCCAGGTCGACGGCCAGGGCTCCGATGCCGGCGACCGGGACGCCGTCCAGCACGGCCACCGAGAACCCCTCGCCGAGCCGCGCGGGCCGGAAGGTCCAGCCGATGACCGCGCCGTAGAAACGCTGGGAGGCTTCCAGGTCGCGGGCCATCAGGCTCACCCAGCAGGGGGCGCCGAAGACGTCCTTCGCAGAAATTTCCACAGACAAGAAGTAGCGCCCGCCGCCCCCCGGGGCCGTGCAGGCGCGCCAGCGGGTCATCACCACCAGTAGGCGGGGTACCTCGGTGCCTTGCGGCGAACGCGGGAACCGGCGTAACCGGTGAGGACGAGGAGCACGGTGGATCCGAAGAGCAGGGGAACGAACCGGGCGGGCGCCGGGGTCTGCAGGACGGTCACCACGGAGGTGGCCACGGCCGGGGAGTGCGGGGTGCGGGCGAGGGTGAGCACGGCCAGGGTGAGCCCGGCCGCCAGGGCCGCCGCCCAGGCGCTGCTGCCCGCCGCCGCGAGGACGGCGTAACCCGAGGCGGCGCCGATCAGATGGCCGACGACCACGCCGCGCGGCTGGGCCAGCGGCAGGGTGGGGGCGCTGTGGATCAGGGCTGCGGTCGCGGCCAGCGGGGGGATGAGCACCGGCTCGTGGATCATCGCGCCGATCGCGACGAGGGCCAGCAGCACCGTCGTCGCCGCGCTGACGCTGTGGACGGCGGCGGCCGCACTCGGCCGGGCCGGGGCCCGGGGCGGAGCGGTCGGGCGGGGATCGGTGGCGGTCGTGACGGACGGGGTGGCGGTGGCGGTACCGGGGGTCATCGCAGGGTGGGTTCCGGGGCAGGAGGGCGGGGCGGCGGGGAACAGCGCGGGGAGCCGGGCCGCGGCCCGGTGATCGACCTCGGGCCGGGCCGCGCGTCCGTTCCGTGTACGGCCGACGCGATCCGGCCACGATTTTATCGTTCAGCCGTGCGACGCCGACGGCGGGGGTGGCCCCGGCAGCCCCGCGATGTGCGCAAGAGCCCCGGAGCCCCTGCCCCGATCGTGTATGACTGCGGGGGCACGCGCGGACGGAAGGAAGGACCGGCATGACGACGCACCCGGACCCCACCGGGGTTCTGGCCGACCTCGACGCGGTGATCGCGGGCGCCCCCGAAGGAGCCACCGGCGCACTGTGGCGGCTGACCGCGCCGGCACGGGGACTGGACGCCAACCTGATCCGCCTGCGCCCCGGCGCCGTCATCGCGGAGCACGCCGAGCCCGCCCTCGACGTCCTGCTCGTGGTCGTCGACGGCGCCGGGCTGATCGACACCGAGGGCGGCGCCCACCGGCTGCGCCCGCACTCGTCGTCCCCGTAGAGCCGTAACGCCTCGTCCACCGCCCACCGCGCGGCCTCCTAGCACACCGTCGACAACGCCTACGCCCGCGCGGTGCGCCCGGAAGGCAACCCCGCCGCGACAGTCCGTCACCCGCCGCTTGCTGCGGCCCCGCAGCCAGGACTCGATCATCAGGATCCGGCCGTCGAGCAGCC
>NZ_JBEXKC010000209.1:0-3693 GCF_040609475.1 Streptomyces sp. NPDC004667
CCCGAGCTGCCCGGGCTGCTCGCCGCGGCCGACCCGGCCGAACGGTACGAGATCGTCCTGGACCGGGTGCGCGCGGCCGTCGCCGCCGTCCTCGGCCACGCGGGACCCGAGGACGTCGACCCCGATGGGGCCTTCAAGGACATCGGGTTCAGCTCCCTGACCGCGGGCGAGCTCGCCGTCCGCCTCAGCGGTGCCACGGGACGCAAACTGCCCCCGACCCTGGTCTTCGACCACCCCACGGCCTCCGCCGCCGCCACCCACCTGGTGGACCTGCTCGCGCCGCGGGCCCCCGAGGGCGTGGCGGAGACCGAAGAGGCACGGATCAGGGCCGCACTGGCCGCCGTACCGCTCGACGTGCTGCGCGGGGCGGGACTGCTCGACACCCTCCTCGCGCTGGCCCCCGGCGCACCGGCAACGCCGGTACTCCAGCAGGGCTCGGGCGGCGTCGCCTTCGATCGGGTCGGCCACGGTCACGGTCACGGTCACGGCGGGGGCGAGGGCGGGGGCGGCGCCGACGGCGATGACGTCGACCTGATCGACGCGCTCGACGAGGACGCCCTGATCGAGCTGGCCCTGCGGGACGCCGCAGCCTGACCCCGCGTCCCGCCCGTACCACCCGCCCCACCCAGAGAGGGATCCACCGATGGCCATGTCCTCCGAGAAGCTCATGGAGGCGCTCCGCACCTCGCTGAAGGAGACGGAGCGCCTGCGCCGGCGCAACCGGGAGCTGACCGAGGCCGCGCACGAGCCGGTCGCGGTGGTCGGCATGGCCTGCCGCTACCCCGGAGCCGACTCTCCGGAGGACCTCTGGGACCTGGTGGCCGCCGGGCGGGACGCCGTCACCGCCTTCCCGCAGGACCGGGGCTGGGACCTGGAGGGCCTCTACGACCCGGACCCGGACGCGGAGGGCACCACCTACTGCGCCGAGGGCGGGTTCCTCGCGGGCGCCGCCGACTTCGACGCCTCCTTCTTCGGCATCTCGCCCCGCGAGGCCGTCGTCATGGACCCCCAGCAGCGGCTGCTGCTGGAGGTGTCCTGGGAGGCGCTGGAGCGCTCCGGCCTGGACCCGCGCTCACTGCGCGGCACCGGCACCGGCGTCTACGTCGGCGCCGCCCACGCCGAGTACGCCACCGACCTGGACCGGGTGCCCGAGGGATCGGAGGGCTACCTCCTCACGGGCAGCGCGGACGCCGTGCTGTCCGGGCGGATCTCCTACGCCCTCGGCCTCGAAGGCCCCTCCATGACCGTCGAGACGGCCTGCTCCTCCTCGCTGGTCGCCCTGCACCTCGCGGTGGCGGCGCTGCGGCGCGGCGAGAGCGCACTGGCGCTCGCCGCGGGCGTCGCCGTCATGCCCGACGCGGCGGCCTTCGTGGAGTTCTCGCGGCAGAAGGGCCTGGCCGCCGACGGCCGGTGCAAGGCCTTCTCTGCGGACGCCGACGGGACCGGCTGGGCCGAGGGCGTCGGCGTCCTCGTCCTCGAACGGCTCTCCGACGCCCGGCGCAACGGGCACCCCGTCCTCGCCGTCATCCGCGGCTCCGCCGTCAACCAGGACGGCGCCTCCAACGGCCTCACCGCCCCCAACGGCCCCTCCCAGCAGCGCGTCATCCGCCAGGCCCTGGCGGACGCGGGCCTGGAGCCGCACGAGGTGGACGCCGTCGAGGCGCACGGCACCGGCACCCGCCTCGGCGACCCCATCGAGGCCCAGGCACTGCTCGCCGTCTACGGAACCGGCCGCCCCGACGGCCGGCCGCTGCGGCTCGGCTCGCTGAAGTCCAACATCGGCCACGCCCAGGCCGCCGCCGGTGTGGGCGGGGTCATCAAGACCGTCCAGGCGCTGCGGCACGGGCTGCTGCCCAAGACCCTGCACGCCGCGACGCCCACCCCGCACGTCGACTGGTCGGCCGGCGGGGTCCGGCTGCTGACCGAGCCCGTCCAGTGGCCCGCCGGTACCCGCACGCGCCGGGCCGGGATATCCGCCTTCGGCGTCGGCGGCACCAACGCCCACGTGATCGTCGAGGAAGCACCCCCCGGCGCGCCCCCGTCGGCCGTTCCCACCGGAGCGCCCGATCGTCGGGCGTCCGTCGGAGTGCCCGAGCGCGGGGCGTCGGCCGGAGCGGCCGATCGTGGGCCGTCCGCCGGAGCGCCCGAGGGCGGGCCGTCCGCCGGAGCGCCGCCGCTCGTTCCGTGGTTCGTCTCCGGCCGCTCCGAAGCCGCCCTGCGCGCCCAGGCCGGCCGGCTGCGCGACCACCTCGTCACCGCCGAACCCGACGCCCTCGGCATCGGCCACGCGCTGGCCGCCACCCGTACCGCCTTCGAACACCGGGCCGTCGTCCTCGGCACCACGTACGCGGAACTCGCCCGTGGCCTCGACGCCCTCGCCGACGGCGCGCCCTCCCCCTCCGTGGTGACGGGCGTGCGGCGCCGCGAGGCGAAGACCGCGTTCCTCTTCACCGGACAGGGCAGCCAGCGCACCGGCATGGCCCGCGCCCTGCGCGCCGCGCACCCCGTGTTCGCCCGCGCGGTCGACGCCGTGGCCGAACGGCTCGACCCGCACCTGGACCACCCCCTGTCCACGGTCCTCGACGCCGCACCCGGCAGCCCCGAGGAGGAACTGCTCCACCGCACCCGGTACGCGCAGGCCGCGCTGTTCGCCGTCGAGGTGGCCCTGTTCCGGCTGCTCGAACACTGGGGCATGCGGCCCGACGTCCTCCTCGGCCACTCCGTCGGCGAGATCGCCGCCGCCCACGTCGCGGGCGTCCTCGACCTCGACGACGCCTGCGCCCTCGTCGCGGCCCGCGGCCGGCTGATGCAGGCCCTGCCCGCCGGAGGCGCCATGCTCTCCGTACGGGCCGCCGAGGACGAGGTGGACGAACTGCTCTCGGACCTCGGCGGTGTCGCGGTCGTCGCCGCCGTCAACGGCCCCCGCTCGGTGGTCGTCTCCGGTACCGAGGAAGCCGTCGAGGAGATCGGGGCGGCGCTCACCCGGCGCGGCCGGAAGACCAAGCGGCTCACCGTCAGCCACGCCTTCCACTCCCCGCTCATGGACCCCATGCTGGAGGAGTTCCGCACCCTCGCCGACGCCCTCACCTACCGCGCCCCCCGCATCCCGGTGATCTCCAACGTCACCGGCCGCCGCGCCACCGCCGGGGAACTGCGCGACGGCTCCTACTGGGCCGGCCACGTCCGCACGGCCGTACGCTTCGCCGACGGGGTGCGCGCCGCACACGCGATGGGCGTCACCACCTTCGTCGAACTCGGCCCCGACGGCGTGCTGTGCGCGATGGCGGAGGAGACCCTCGCCGCGATCCCGGCCGGCGCCCCCGGGGACGAGCCCGTCCTGGTCCCCGTGCTGCGCCGCGGCCGCCCCGAGGGCGAGACCCTGGTGCGCGCCGTGGCCGTCGCCGCGAGCCGGGGCGCCGCCGTCGACCGGGCCCGCCTCTTCGAGGGGACCCGCGCCCGGCCCTTCCCGCTGCCGGTGTACGCCTGGCAGCACCGGCGGTTCTGGATCGCCCCCGGTCCCCGGGGCCGCGGCCCGGCGGCGGGCGGCACCCGCCGCCACCAGGTCACCTGGCAGCCGCTGCCCGCCCCGCACCCGGGCACCGAGCCCCTCACCGGCACCTGGCTGCTCGTCGAACCCGCGGCGCCTTCGCCTGGGGCATCGCCGCCCACCCGGAGGACTGGCACATGCTGCAG